>JAEXSY010000344.1 GCA_023440105.1 Bacillota bacterium | reverse complement strand
ACTAAGGATAATGCTAAAAGAATAAGAGATTTCCATCTTAATTTTTTGAACATAAATAACCCACTCCATCCTTTATAATTTTATTTAAAGCCTTAATTTAATTTTTCCTTTGTTTATCTTCTATGATTATATTGTATGATTTTGTCACATCAGTGTAAACGTATAACCTTGCTAATAAATGTAACAGGATTGCTATTTTACAGCTATAGTAGACTACACTTTTTCTGCAGGTACTCCCTTATCTATAGCCTCATAAGCCATAAGTGCTACCTCTAAGGCAAAAAGTCCTGCTTCACCAGGTACAGGAGAAGGTCTATCCTCTTCAATGGCTTCTACAAAGTCCTTTATCATAAGATAATTCATATCATCTCCCCAATAGCTGTCAAGAGATTTATTATACTTATTAGAATAAATATTCCCATGCTGTTTAAAGGAATCTAAGGATAGGCTTCCCTTTGTCCCAACGATCTCCATGGTAACATCTCCCCATGTAGGATAAGCATCAGGCCTGTTCCAGGAGGTATCTAGGGTTCCATAGGTGCCATTATCAAAGGTCATGAAAAGAAGTCCTGTATCCTCTGTAGGAATATCATGATAATGAGTTCCCCCCTTAGCATAGACTGTTTTTACATCTGCTTTTATGAACCAATGGATAAGATCAGCAACATGGATTGTATGGTCTATAATTGCTCCACCACCAGAGAGCTCCTTTTGAACAAACCATCCACCAGGCATAGTTCCATGATTTGTTCCAGTGATAGCCACTATACTCCCAAGCTTTCCCTGGTCTATTACCTCCTTAGCCCTTACTACTGCAGGAATATATCTGCAGGGAAGAGCTACCATGAGCTTAACTTCATTTTCTCTGCAGGCCTCTATCATTCTTTCTGCATCCTCTATAGTTGTTGCTATAGGCTTTTCCACGATTACATGCTTCTTTGCCCTGGCCGCAGCTATGGTTAATTCACAATGACGAATATTAGCTGTACATATACAAACCACTGAAACCTCTGGATTATCCATAAGCTCCTGATAGCTTGAATAGTATTTTAATGAGTTTTTATCTGCAAAAGCTTTTCCTAATTCTTTATTAGGTTCAGCTAGTCCTACTATTTTTACACTTGGAAGTCTTTTTGCTGCTTCTACATAGGCTGAAGCGTGGCTATGCTCACAGCCGATAATTGCCATATTCATCTACATCTCCTCCTCTAACTTTACAGGCCTTCCTGTTTCAATAGACTTTCTAGCTGCCAAAGCAACTCTTAAGGCTTCCAGAGCTGCTTCAGTTTTTATAGGAGGCTCTGTATCGTTCTCTACCGCTTCTAAAAATTCAGCTATCTCTCTAAAATAAGGACCGGATTCAGAATGAAGCGGACTTTCAGGAACAGCGACACCATCGCCAGTGCCTTGTTCACTTTTCTCCATAAGTACCTTCAAAGGAGTGCTGGCAGTAGAATCATATTCCACTATACCTTCTGTGCCTGCTATCTCCATGTTGGTAGCAAAGGAAGCTCCCTGTGGTTTTGACCAGTCAGCTATCACATGAGCCAAGGCGCCACTCTTAAATTCTAAAAGCACTACATCATATTCATTATACCTTTGATTTTTGTGCATATTGCCTAAGGCATAAACCTCTTTTACTGGTCCTAAAACAGACTGCAGGAAGTCAATGTCGTGGATGGCCATATCCTGAATGGCCCCACCACTTTTATTAATATCCTCATACCAGTCTCTAACCCTTCCTGGATGAGTCCCCCCTCTATAGGTTCTAACCACCTTAGGTATTCCTATAGAGCCTGATTCTATAACCTCTCTAGCGTTGATATTTTCTGGGAAATATCTAAGAACGTGAGCAATCATCAGCTTTACTCCAGCCTTCTTTGCTGCCTCAGCCATTCTCTCTCCTTCCTCTAGACTTACTGCAATAGGCTTTTCACAAAGGATATGAAAGCCCGCCTCTGCTGCTTTTATAGTATACTCACAATGTAAATATGTAGGAAGACATATGTCCACTACATCGATATCCTTTCTTTTTAACAGCTCTTCTGCACTGTAAAGGGCTTCTGCTCCAAGGCTTTCTGCCAGCTTATCTGCTCTCTCAGGCACTATATCAGCCACTGCTACCACAGAAGCCTTATCCATATGCCTATAACATTCACCATGCACCTGTGCTATCCCACCACAGCCTATAATACCAACCTTCATAATACTTCACTCCTTTTTTCCTATGGCTAAATATGCTGCCTATATTCCAATAACCATATATCTATATATAAACTCTGTTTTTCTTTGCTGATGCTTCATATATGGACAGTACTAGCTCTAAGGCCTTCCTTCCCTCATGTCCATCTATTTCATGGTTACCTTCGCCTCTAACACTTTTATAAAATTCCTTTACCTGTGTTATATGGCTGCTGCCCCAGTAGCTCGGACCAACCTTTAAGCCGTCATAGCCATCCTTTATTTCATAATAAGGCTCACCCTCAAGCTCCACCCAGGCCAAATCCTGTTTAAGTCCCACTCTCCCCTTTTCACCAACGATTTCAATCTCAATGGGGGCATCATAGGAATAGCAGTTAGTTGCATATAGATGATAGGTACAACCAGACTCAAAGCCTATTAGAGCCTCTGCAGTGTCCTCCACCTTGACCTCAGGATGATTCCTGTTATGCACACTACCTTCAACCCACTGAGCCTTAGAGCCTATGAGCCATTGCACCCTATCTATAGAATGGATGGCCTGATCTATAAGGACACCACCACCCTCTTTGTCCCAGGTGCCTTTCCAGTTAGAGCCCTGATAATAGTTTGAATCTCTTCTCCAGGATAGATAAGATCTGGCTGAAATAACCTTTCCAAGCTTTCCATCCTCTATGAGTCTCTTTATTTCTCTACAGCCCTTAACATATCTTGTTTGAAATATTACTCCAAGGCTCACCTTTTCCTTTTCAGAAATCTTAATCATCTCATCGGCATCAATAAGGGATATAGCCATGGGCTTTTCTGTGAGAACATTAATGCCTTTTTTCATTGCCACAACAGCCATCTCCTTGTGAATATAATGAGGTGTAGCTAGATGAAGTACATCAATATCTCCCTTTAGAGCTTCACGATAATCCTGAAGTGCTATGCATCCTGGAAAGTCCTTAGCGAAGTTCTCTGCTTTAGCTTTATCCGTATCAACAGCATATAATACCCTTACTTCCTCCTTAAGCTCCTTGAATATGCTCCTGTAAACCTCCGCAATCCTGCCACAGCCAATTATTGCTACCTTTAATTTTTCCATTTTAATCACCTGCCATAGCTATTATTTTTATACAAAATTAAGGTTTAAGGTATAAGGGATATCCTCCCTTTCAATATCTGTATCAAAGGGTAAGTAGGTCCCCTCATTATTAATTTCTGATACCTTATGCCTCTGAAGATACTTTTGTAATTCTAAATCTCTTTTATTAATAATAAAATCTACCTTACTTAAGCCTTCCATAAGCCCTATAGCTTTGATAAGATATATTATTCCTTCAGGAGCACCAGCGGCTTCAATAACTCTACCCACTCTATCCCCCTGGTCTTTTATCCCTACCACTATAAAGGCTGTACAGAGGCCATCTACATGAGCTAAATATACCTTCTGCTTCAGCTTCATAACGCCGCAGGCAGCAGAAGCATCTAAAAGTATTTTCATTTCGTTAAGGCTATATAAGAAGGCTTTATCCTTTTTACTGTAAAGATTATAAATATCACAGAGACTTTTCATATCCTTCTGATAACTGCTTATAACATATTGACTTTCTCTATCTAAGCTTATGGAATTGAAATCTCTTATTTCATAATTTAATAATTCTCCAAAGTGAGTAAAGTGATTTTTCATATAAAGGCTTCCATCACCTGAAATAAGTGCAAAGGATAAACCTTGAGATTTATAATCTAAAAGTGCTCTTTTTAAGAGCTTATCAGCTATACCCTTTCCTCTAAAGCCTTCCTTAGTACATACAGCTCCAATATTTATACAATATTCCTCCTTATCCCCTGCCTTTAGCTTATAGGGGACTCCGCCGATAAAGGAAATACACTCTCCATTATCCACAGCCACAAAGGAGGTATCGTTGCTTTTATGAAAGAGAAAAGGAAAGGCAATCTCCATGGGAATCTCCTCATTAAAGGATTTATTCACCAGGGTGATTATTTGATTAAAATCCTCGGCTCTAGCTCTGCGATATTCCATACTAACACTCCCTTTGAAATAATTTAATGTGCTCCTCTGCTGTTTTTCTCCATTTGGGAAGATTTTCTTTAACAAAATCATCATCATTTAATTCTGAATATTCTCTATATACCCTATCTATCTCCTCTGCCTGTCCTGGTCCTAACAGCTCTTCAGGATCTAAGCACCAGTTTCCCTTTAAAAGTCCCTGACGAGCAAGAACTTCATTAATTCCAGCAATGCAGCCAGCGAAGTTATTTCTCACATCGAAGAAAGCCCCATTACAGTCAGTAACCTGCACATTCTTCGTAAGAAGTGCTGTTATATCCTTTGAGGCCTTAGCCTTCTTAACTTCCTCCATAAGCTCTGCTGCCTTGCTAGTCCAAACAGCAAAGTGTCCTAAAAGTCCACCTATTATGTCCTTTTTAACAGTTTTCCCTTGAACATTAAATTCATAGGTAGTTAATAAGTCCACTACTATATTGTCATCATTTCCTGTATATACAGCTATTTCCTCACATCTTGGAGAGCTGCAGACAGCTCGAAGTACATCTAAGGTTTGATAGCGGTTAAAAGGAGCCGTCTTAACTCCTACAACCCCTTCTATATTCATAAAGCTCTCCCAGAAATCATAGGAGAATACCCTTCCACCTGCTGCTGTTTGAAGATAAAACCCAAAAACCGGTATTATCTTTGCTATTTCTCTAGTTCTCTTGAGGAGCTCCTCCTCAGAGTAATCATTAAGACCTCCCATGGAGAGAAGTGCAATGTCGTAGTTGTACTTCACTGCAATGGAAGCTTCTTTTATAGCCTGTTCTGTAGGACCACAGACCCCTGCTATTTTTAT
>JAEXSY010000308.1 GCA_023440105.1 Bacillota bacterium | reverse complement strand
TAGGTGCATATTTTTAATAATCCAAGGAGAGTTCTCGTCATAGCGATACCAAACATCCTCAAAGCGTATTTCTGCCTTTCCCTGAGGGAGCTTATCTGACCACTCCTTCTTATCATAGGGCTGATAATCAAAGACCTTCTTATAATTGGATACAATGACATTGTTTCTAGAAAGCTTTCCTGCGTTTTCAAAAGCCGTATGCACATATGAGCTCAAGGAAAGAACTATTCCATAATAAAGGACAAAATCCTCCACGGCCATTCCTTCTCTAACCCTCATGAGTAAAAGTATAAAACACGTTCCATCACGGATTAATTCTAAGATAATTCCTACTGTATCTCTATAATAGAGTCGGCTGTACAAGCTCTTCCTTAAATTAATATTCTCTTCCTGATATTCCTTAAATTTATCTTGAAAGAGCTTTCTCATGGGGAAAAGTCTATGGTCCTTTCCAGCCTCACTGCGAAGAACCATTCTCTCAAGATACTCCCGTTTGAAAAATAACTCTTTATCCAAAGAATCCTTAGTCTTTGCATACTCATTATATTTATAGGTGAGTATACCCCGACCTAAGGAAGGTAGTAGAATCAGAAGCATCCAAAACCACTGGAGCCTCATGGACATAAAAACATATACTGTTATACTTACTAAGCTAGCAACTAGCCCCCAAAAATTATGAAGAAAGCCTTCGCTTCCTTGTTCATTTCCCATGAAGTTTGCTTGATGAACAGATCCAAAGGTCTCTTGTCCCTGAGCCCCCTGCATTTTTTCTGAGGGTAGAGACATTAAATAACTTATAGCCTTCCCTATGTCAACAATACGATAGTCCATTCCTCTCATATAGCAGTAGTCATGAAGCATTTGCTGTATGGCTCTTGCACCACCAAGGAGAGCTACAGCTATAAGCACCCTATAGATATCTGTTCCAGCCGAAAATACCGATATTGCCATGGCAGGAACCACTACGGTCATTACAGCATTAGTTATCATAGCAATAACATGAAGGGCATACAGACCGAAATATTTAAATGCCCTTATTCCCTTAATTTCATACCTATGCCACAGAAAGAATAGATTACTCCATACCTCTTTCATATAATTCCCTCACTTTCTTAATCAGTTATTTCACTCTGTTATAATCCAGAGCTCATAAATACTTCTCTTGGAAATAGAATATCAGAAGGTTAGCTGTAAAATATAAAAGTGACGGGAATAGCAATTTTAAGAACGTGAAATGCAGAGCTATCCCTTTAATTAATTAATAGTTCCTTCATGAGCTATAGGTATTGAAACCTCACAGGCAAAAACCCCTGGCTCATTCTGAAGATTGAGATAGCCATGGTATTTATCAACAATAAGAGCAACCCTTTTCATACCAAGACCGTGATTACCTCGTTTTTTTGAAATGTAGCTCTTTTCCTCAAAGTCCAGGAGCTCCTTAGCTGAATTTTGAAGAGATAAATATAGCTGCTCTCCCCTAGTGTCTAAATAAAGCCTAATAAATCGCTGCTCTATAGGTAGCTTTTCACAAGCTTCAATAGCATTATCCATAAGGTTTCCTAGAACAACACATAGATGTACATCAGAAAAGGGAAGCTCAGCGAGAGGTTTAACAGCTACATCGAGACTAATCCCCTTACTTTTAGCTAAAGTAAGCTTAGCATTGAGGATTGCATCCACCATATTATTTCCTGATTTAATCAGTGTATCAACAGAATTTAAATCCTCCTCCAATTCATTGAGATAGGAGTTTAGCTCAAGGTATTTCCCTTGAGCTATATAGGCCTTCATGCTCTGCATATGATTATGATAATCATGACGCCATCCCCTCATCTGAAGATAAACCTCCTTTATCTCCTGATATTGCTGTTCCATAAGCTCCTGCTGAAAGACCTTTGTGGTTACATCAAAGGACTGCTGAGCTTTATATAACAGTTGATCCATGGAAAGAAAGGATATAATACTTAGAAGTATATTCAAGCTTAGAGGCTCCACCTTCGTGTATAGTCCAAAAAGCACTATAATACTTAGTACTCTAATTATAGAGATAGTGCCTGTCCAGTACCATATTAGTAACAATGTAATCCCTGCGGAGATAGGTAGAATTAAGGTATGAGGAAGAAATAGTACTATAATCAAATGAATAATGCCTAGAATAAAAAGCCTTACCCCTTGTATGGGAAACGGCTCCTGATCATAGAACAAATCAAATAATATAAGAATCATTAACTGAGAAACATAATATATCCACCACCTATGAAAATACAGTGATAGGGCTAAGGGAAATAGGAGGACGAAAAATAAAACAGGAAATACCCACTTCCCCACAGATAATCTTCCAAGCCTTAACAAGGCGTATATAAGAAAAAGCGCTGGCAACCAGTATAAAATCATGTGATATTCCTCCTTCTATAAGCTAAATAGGCCTTATATACCTGATTCCATCTCCCTCTGGCAATGGGAATTTCGCTTCCCTTATGGAGGGTTATGGACTTCTTAGTTATCCTAGATATGAAGCCACAGTGCACTAAAAAGCTGCGATGAGGGGAAATAAATATCTCTTCCTCAGATAGGCTATTAAGCTTATTAGACCACTCTCCTAAGGACTCTCTACTTCGATAAACTATAGATGCTCCTACACTACTCTTTAGTGCATGAACATAAACTGTATGATCCTGAACCTCTAGATACATAATCTTAGACAAGGCCACTTCTTCAATCCCATCTCCCGTATCAATGATAATTTGTGGCTCCGCAGAAACTAACTTTGACAAAGCTTGGTTTAAAACCTTCCAAAGCTCTTCTTTATTAATTGGCTTGAGTAAATAATCTAAAGCCTGTACCTTGTACCCTTCAAAAACATATTCTCTCTCTCCTGTGAGAAAGGTAATCATCACCTCACTACCTTCCTCCCTTAGCTTTTTCGCTAAATTCATCCCACTAATATTAGTAAGATTAATATCTATAAGAAGAATATCAAAGGAGGATTCTGGCAGGTTAAAGATAAAGGACTCACCACTAGGAAAAGCTTCTATAGTTCCAGAAGGATCCTTATCCTTTTGCCACTGCTCCACAAGTACAATTAAATATTCCCTTTGTTCCCTCTCATCCTCAATAATTGCAATCCTCATATTTTCTCCTTTAAACCCAAAGACTGTCATTCTATAATTTTACATATATTCAAATATATTATATCAAAAAATTACTATATAAGGCTCAATTCCTTTTCTTAAGGATGAGAGCCATAAATGACGATAAATACTATATGGAAAATTTTCTTTTGATATAGCGAAACCTTTAATATACACAAACGTCTGTTAAATGAAGGGAGGAGAGAATTTGGATAAGGACATCTTAGAAGAACTATATAAAAAATACTATAATACCGCTTATCTATATACTCTAGCCCTTTGTAAAAGTAAGGAGCAGGCCGAGGATATAATAGCCGACGCCTTTGTTAAAGCTTTTGTTTCTCTTAATGAAGCTACCAGCTTTAAGTACTGGCTTTTGGTGGTTTGCAGAAATCTATGGATAGATAGTCTCAGGAAGCAAAAAAAGCTGTCTAAGCTCTCACTTGAGGATATGATTCTAGAAAGTAACGAGGAGGAGCTGGATTATAAGCTGCTCCTCACGGAAAGAAATCGCTACATTTATACTTCTATTTCAAAGCTTTCGGAGACTTATAAGGAAGTATTGATTTTATTTTATTATGGAGAGCTGTCCATAGCTGAAATATCAAAGTTCACAAAAATAACCCCCATGAATGTTAAAACTCTCCTTCATAGAGGAAGAAAAAAATTAAAGGAAATATTGGAGGAAAAGGACCATGAATTTCAAAGAAGCCTTTGATAAATATAAAAATAACACAGCCTCAGAAGAAGAAAGAAGATTTGTAGAAGAAGAGCTAGAAAAAAGCGCATTGATTTCAGACTACATTCTTGATAGAGAGGAACTAGAGCTTGAGGCTGAAGCACCTCTTAAAGCTGAGGACTACAGAACACTAAACAATATAAAGAAGAATATGAGGACAAGAAGCCTAGCCATAATCTTATCAACTATAGGGATTTTATTAATACTAATACTAGCATTTAATTTTATAGGAAAGCCACTGCTTAATATGCTTTATTATAATCCTGAAGGTCATAACTACTCAACCTATAACCCTGATATTGCTGTGAGTCTTGATGCTTATATGGAGCTTCATAATCCTTATCTCCAATACGACTATACCTCTCTTGAAAACACAGGGATAAATAAATATGACATTACACTTATGAGTCATGATTATTTATCTAATGAAGGCCAAGTATTAGAAGGTAAACTCATAAAGGAATCCTTATACTTTGAAATGAATGATATTAATGGAAGAGGTTTTTTTGACACACCATATCCAGGAGCTTTTATCTATGGCAGAAGAAGCATCGATGAATTTGCTAAGGATGATGCCGAAACAGCCAAAATAGAAAAAGAGATAAGAGAAAAGAAATTTGCAGAAGCAAAAGAATATTTGAGCGAAGTTCCAAATTATATTGATGTAGGTGCCTATGTCTCCTTTGACCATTATCTTACCATGGAAGATCTTACAAAGATAAGTGAGAATGAAAAATACAGAAATAGAATTATCTTTCTATGGGCTGGAGTAAAAAATTCTGATACCTTAGAGGGTTCCTATCCTATAATAGGCTTTAATATGAATATAGTTATTAACTCTCGAAGTAACTATGACAAAATAAACGATAAGTATAAGGCTTTTAATACCTGGAACACCTTAGAGGGCACCAGCGGTCCAATCTCTAGAGCCTATAAAGAACACTTTAAGGATATGATTAGCTTTCAGATTGATAATATAGATTTTCTAAATACTATAATAATGAACACCGGAATAAATTACGAAAGCTACTATAAAAATCTTCAAGAATATATTAATAAAAATGGTGTAAAAACCTACGGTATAGTGGTAAAAGGCACTGGAGAGGCTCTACTGGAGCTTCTTGAGGAGCCTTATGTCAATGGAATTTATATAGACGACATTACTTTAAGCACAAATTTAAATGGATATTAAAAAGGAAGCCATTTCGGCTTCCTTATTTTATATTATAAATTCTTATCTTATAAGCTTAACAGCCTGTTCTGGAACATAGGAATTTTCTATGGAGTAGCTGCCGCCTATCTTATTGGTAACTACTAAACCCTCAAGCTTTATTTCCTTTCCATTGAGCTTAGCTATATTCGTATATCCGAATAGCTCAAGAGTATTATTACCCTTCTTAACTATGAGAACAGGATTGTCCATATCTGATGTATCAAGAGTTACTTCTGCTCCCTTTCCTTCAAAGGCTTCTTTTGCATTTACGAAAAGTTTCTTAGAACTTGCATCGAGATTTATACCTAATACCCTTTCAATATATCTTCCTACCTCAGTATTATCCATTACACCACCCAGCTGTTCTGCCCCTCTAGGAGCATAGCTGTATAGACCCACATCTCCACCTATATGACCACCATAGGTCCAGCTGATGTTTGCTCTATCGCTGATTACATTGTTAATCTTTCCTTCTAGAGCAAGGGCTATTTCTTCACCAGTTGGATCTGTGATACCAAAGTACTCAGCATAAATTTCTCTAACTCTCGCCTCATCTGCACCCTCTAAAAGCTCATTGGCATAATCTAAGGAAATTCTAGCAGAGAGTAGTTTATTTATGCTCTCATTAAAGGTAATGCTAGAATAGTTAGAAGCTACTCCACCGATTATAGGTCCACCGGTTCCATGGTCAGAGGAGGAAATAACTACAGTATGTCCATCTTTCTTAGCAAACTCTAGTGCTACTCCAACAGCCTCATCATAAGCCAATATATCTCCTACCATACCAACAGTATCATTAGCATGAGCAGCCCAGTCAACCTTACTCCCTTCTACCATAAGGAAGAAACCATCCTTATCCTTAGATAATATATCTATAGCCTTCTTTGTCATCTCTGCTAAAGTAGGCTCCTGTGATCCTGTAGCTATACGGTCTACCTCATACATTAGATCTGCTTCGGCAAAAGCACCCCAGATTTTCTGAGCTTTAGAGCTCAGCATCTCTTCTCTGGTAGTTACATACTCATAACCAAGGCTCACTATTGTTTCTCTTAAATCCTTGCCATCAGCTCTCTTACCTCCAGCTTCAGGGGTAAAGAATTGATTACCTCCTCCTAAAACTACATCTATACCATTGTAAATCTGCTGCTTCATTAGGGAATTATAATTAGCTCTATCCACATCATGAGCGGTAAAATCAGCAGGGGTTGCATGCATTACCTCAGAGGTAGAAACTATTCCAGTAGCCTTACCTTTAAGCCTGGAGGCTTCAATCAGGGTAGCAGCAGGAACTCCTCCGGGAAGCACTCCCACATGCTTGTCATCGGTCTTATTAGCTATAGCATAAGCGGTTCCACCAGGCGCTGAGTCAGTTATTGGGCCTAAGTTCCAATGAGTCTTAGTCATACCAACAGCTATCTCATCTAATACCATAGGTTCCCCATTATTATAGTATCTTGCAATGGTGCTTGCCTCTATACTGTTTCCATCGGGAATCATCATGATGACATTCTTTACCTTACTATTACGAGCTGCGGCTTCGTTACCTGTATTAAAGGTTACAAGACCAGCTATTAGCAGTAAAGCAGTAATACCAGCAATAATGGAATTTCTAAAGGTAGATCGGTGAAGCTTGTACATTTTTTTACCCCCTCATAAATATTTATTAAACGGAATTTTATATTTGTAATCCTCCGTTAACGATTACAAATCAATAGTAACATATATTTTTCTAATTGTTAATTTATTTCATTAAAATTATTATTTAACTTTTATTAAATTATATGTAAATACCCTATGAATTATTCTATATTCTTATCAAAAGGCTTCTAGAACAATAGTAATGAATATATAATATTTTTTTCGATTTAATTCGACTCAACACGATTCAAAGAACCGACTTTTACCTTCTATGTTAACTTAACAAAATAGTCATCTACTCTGCCTTTTAACTTTACTATTTTTTCCCATATTTTCTTGTTATTTTCCAGTTAATATTATAAAATTAAATATAGAGCCTAATACTTATATAAGTAGCGGGAGAACCAATATTTTTATTATTTTCTGCCATTGGCTTT
Source organism: Bacillota bacterium (assembly GCA_023440105.1). Classification (GTDB taxonomy): domain Bacteria; phylum Bacillota; class Clostridia; order Clostridiales; family Clostridiaceae; genus JAEXZL01. The sequence continues at coordinate 7,170 of JAEXSY010000308.1, read as the reverse complement.
TCTAATGGCTTTTTTATTTAACAAAATATATTTAGAGAATTTAAGGAGGTCTTAATGAACTGGAAAGAAAGTTTAAAAAACAACATTACCACCGTAGCTGCTCTAAGGGAGCACATTACAATAACCGATGAAGAAGCAATAAAAATGCAGGATATTATTGAAAGCTATCCAATGTCAATACCAAGCTATTATCTGTCTTTAATAGACAAGAATGATCCACAGGATCCTATTAAAAAAATGTGCATACCTTCCGTTTATGAAATGAACCTTGATGGAGAGCTAGATACCAGTGGGGAATTATCAAATACTAAGGAAGTGGGACTTCAGCACAAATATCCACAAACTGCTTTAGTGCTATCAACAAATCTTTGTGCTATGTATTGTAGGCACTGCTTCAGGAAAAGGTTAGTAGGCCAATCCGATGAGGAAATTGCAAAAGCCTTCGATGCAATATTTGATTACATCACTCATCACAAGGAAATAACCAATATCCTTATAAGCGGCGGGGATTCTTTATTAAACAGCAATAATATCCTGGAATACTATTTAAAGAAACTCACATCAGTTCCTCACTTAAAATTAATACGCTTCGGCACGAGAACACCGGTAGTATTACCTTCAAGAATATACGAGGACTCAGAGCTTTTAAATATACTAAAAAAATACTCTTCTATAAAACCAATCTATTTTGTAACCCAGTTTAATCATCCTCGTGAGCTTACAGAGGAAGCTAAAAAAGCTGTAGACAGCCTCACGGATAATGGAATTGTGGTAAGCAACCAAACCGTTCTTTTAAAGGGCATAAATGATAACCCAGAGGTTATGATCGAGCTTATCAACAGATTAAATCAATTTAAAATAATTCCATATTATATTTTTCAGTGCAGACCTGTTTCTGGAGTGAAATCTCAATTTCAAGTTCCTATAAAAAAGGGATATAGTATTACTGAAGAGACAAAAGCCCATCTTAACGGTCACGGTAAACGCTTTAGATTTATCATGTCTCACGAAAGTGGGAAAATAGAGATCATAGGTACTCTTCCCTCAGGAGAAACTATATTTAAATATCATCAAGCAAAAAATCCAGCAGATAACGGCAGTATATTTATAAGGAATATTGATGATAATCAATGCTGGCTTTAATATATAAAAATAGATAAAAAAGGGCAAAAAATATAAGTGGCTGGTCAATTAGTGCTCAGCCACTTAATCATTCTCTTAAAGGTTAATCTGCATAATTACTAAAATAATTTTGTATTAGGATAATGGGTGTTCCCTTATCTCCACTACCACTGGTGAGATCTGCTAAAGAGCCTAATAAATCTACATACTTTCTAGGGGTAGTTCCTTCTGAAACCATGTTTCCTATAAGCTCACCATCTTTATTTTTTATCTCTTCTTCAATAGCTGCCTTTAATTCATCTCCACTCATATTTGCAAACTTATCGTCAGCAAGATATTTAAGCTTTAGCTCATTAGGAGTTCCGCTTAAACCTTTAGTATAATTAGGAGATACCACAGGGTCAGCAAGCTCCCAAATTCCACCTACGGGATCCTTAAAGGCTCCATCTCCATAAATCATCACCTCTACAGCCTTGCCTGTTCTGTTAAACATCTCTTTTTGCACTGCTTCTACTAAATCCTGGGCATCTCTTGGGAATAGCTTTAAGGTTGTTTCTGTCGCCTTATTTGACCCCAAAAGTCCATATACAGGATGATAGCCGCTTCCATTGATGCTTTCATTCATGATATCACATAAAGTCAAAACCTTTGCTTCCTTTGACTTTATCTCTATAGCATATTTTGTATCCATTCTTGTATGTATATCTGCACAGAGTATATTATCTGTAAATTTCAGTATGCTTACGGGATTATTACTAAATATTACTTTAGCCTTTGCTCCCTCTCCCTCAATGATACTGCGATAATATTCAACATAATCCATACCGGTAAAAGGGTGCTTATATTTTCCAAACATCTCTTCGAAGATATTTACCTCATAATAGCTTGTATAGAAATTTTCTTCAGGATAATTCCATAATAGCTTTTTATCCATAATGGGATTTCCAACCTCATCCTTAGGAAAACTAAATACCATTATCACTTCTTTTGCTGACCTAGCTATACCTCTTAAGCACATAGCAAATCTGTTTCTACTTAAAATAGGGAATATAACTCCTATAGACTCTAAGGTTTCTCCATTATTATATTTGCTTTTTATATCTGCTGCTATATCATCTACATGTATATAATTTCCTTGAGATCTTGCCACTATTGATTCAGTGATTGCAATTACATCCTTATCCTGCACAGAAAAATTACCTTTAGCTGATTCTGTAAGAACACTATCAACAACTATATCTACTAGGTTGTCTCCCTGACGAATGATTGGTGCTTTAATACCTCTTGAAATAACTCCTGACATTATAAATTCTCCTCTTATACAATAATATTTTACGAACAAATACTGTAAATTTTATTGATTTATTCACCTATTATTTTAACATTTTTATTCTTATTTTTCATTAAATTCGTATTATTTTATTGAATTTAGAGTTTTATTAAGTAGGTTATTACCTTGATAAAAGGTTCATTAAAGTCTTATATAAGAGCTCAGGGGCTACCTCAAAAGAATATTTCTTTTCTATTCTTTCTGTAAACTTGTGAGCGTCCTTGCCAAAGGGACCAATATCCATCACAGGAAGGTGAAGCTTCTGCATATCCTCTAAGGGGAGCTTATACTTTGTCCCGAAGCCTGGCATATTATCCTTTAGAGTTCTAATAATCTTAGGGTCCTTAGGAGCAGACCCATAGCTTAAGTCTGATATATAAGGAAAAAACTTTTTATACACCACCTTATATTCCCACTTAGTAGAGGATACAGCCTCCTCTACAGCCTTAAGGAGAACCTTTTCCTTAGGCTCCTTTCCTTCAATAAACACATGAGGATAATAGGGTGGTGTATAATAAACAATGATCACTGGATCCTTATCTGACCAGAGATTGTGCACCTCCTCCACCAGCTTCAAGGCAAATTCTCTTTCATCAAGGGCTTCATCCTTAAGAATAGCCTCAGTTATTTCAGAGAGCCTAGAGTAAAATTCCTCTCCCATCTCATCCTTAAGCCTGCTGCATAACTCCTCGTAGCTCATGACTCTAGCCTTATAAGGAATAGGTGTAAATTCTCTTTTTGTCATAGAACAATATCGTTCATATTGGTTATTTAAGCTATCTAGGGCAGCTTGAAAGGCTTCCTCTGCAGCCTTTATCATCTTATCTAAAACCTCGTCAGGAGTACTTATGTGAGTTGAATAATTAAAAAATACCGTGGCAGTTCTTGCTGTCTGCACAGAATACTCACCCTTCAGATCTCTCTGCTTCAAGGATATTGGTGGAAGACTCACCTCTCCATGGGCAATATCACAAAAGTCAGTGTTTAGATTGATTCTATTAATAATAGCAGAAGCTATATGATTAGGATCAAGTCCCTTAAAGGCTTCTCCAACGTGAGTCTCTTTACCTACCACATAGAAGGAGGGCATTAGCTTCCCTACGGTACCCACATATAAATATTTATTTTCATCCCCAGGAAATTCACTGGTCATATAGTCTGTATCAATAAGAGCCAGATATTCAAAGCCCTCCCGCTCCTGAAGCTTGACAAGCTCTGGTACAACGGAAAGCATACCACCAGAATTACCTTCCTCATCACAGACAGCAGCAAAAATCAGATTCCCCTCAAAGCTATCTAAGTCCTTTGATATCTCCTCCATAAGGGCTATTATAATAGCATCGCCTGTTTTCATATCAAAAAGCCCTCGACCAAATAAATAGTCTCCTGACTCTAAATCCTTCTTAGCCTCCTCTGGAAGAGTATGTGCTATATCCTTAAGCCTTTTTGTAAGCTCATAAGGCTTGTTTGCATATTCCTTAAGAGTTCCATAGTCAGCTATACCTACGGTGTCTGTATGACCTATCATAATTACAGTCTTCTTACTGACTCCCTTTCTGCCTCTGAGAATTGTCAGAAGAGATTTTCTCCCTAGACTGTCATTAAGATCAACATATCTTAAGTCCTGAGGATTTTCTTTATAATAGTCCATCTCCGAGAATATCTCATGTACTCTTCTTATGGAGTCTAGCTCTCCCGGGGTATCTACCACGCTGAGCTCCTTTGTTAGCTCCACAGCAATCTCCTCTATTCTTTTTCCCCTATCTTTTGTATCCATAATCCTTCTCCTTAATAATCTTTAACGATACATAATTATACTAAAATATTATATTAAGCCATATTTTCTACTATATACTATCATAATTATAAGGATATTTAAAAAGTTTTTTAGAGCTATTTCACCAAATCCCTCACATCACCAATTATAGCTCTTGGAATAGGTAAATCCAGCATAGTTTTAAGACCTGGTTCCGAGTTCATTACTAAAGGAATCATATTAACACAGATAGCAATAGTAGCAATGCCTCCAGGGATTTCTGGCTTTATCTGCATCTGTAGATTTGGATAGCCATTTACCCGTATATAATCCCCTGTTTCAATGTTTTCAAGCTCAGGTTTAATTTGTTGCGGATGCTCCATGGTTATAAATTCTTTATCCTCAAGGCTTGCATAGCCTAAATGTCTGCAGCCCGCTACATCCCCTGCTTCCACTGACACCAAATCTGTACTTCTTGGTACAGATGTCACAATAGGCTCCTTCACTTCTCTTACATCATTAAACTTAATATTGAAGGCCTCTTCAAACATTCCAAAGGACTGACGGAAACCCACATGGCCTGTGATGGTATCCTCCTCTACTCCCTTTACAAAGTCAGAAACCTTAAGCCCTATTCCCTGCTCCTCCATCACTGTTCTTCCAAAGCAGGATAAATCGTTTACTCTTGTTACCTCAAGGCTATTTACTTCATCACAGACTCCTGTAAGCATTATCACTACTAAATCCATTATAAAGCCCGGATTAACTCCAGTGCCTAATATGGATATTTTATTTTCCTTGGCCAGTCTATCCATTTCCTCAGATAACTCTGGATCCAGAGCCCTAGGGTAGGACATCTCCTCTGCGGTGGTAACTATGTCCATTCCTGCTTCTGCAGCCAGCTTTATTAATGGAAATACAGCCTTAGTGGTGGAGGCAGTAGCTATCAGGCACACATCTCCATAACCCTTTTTAATAACCTCCTCAGGATTGTTGGTTATAATACAGCTGTTATCCTCTGTAGGCTCAAGTCCTAGTACCTCATAAAGCTTCCTTCCTATCTTATTAGGATCTATATCAATAGCTCCTACTACAGTGAAGCCTTTTTTGCTGAGTATCATTTTTGCAATTCCGCTTCCCATGACTCCTAATCCCCAGATGACAACTCTTATCTTATTTTTCATCACAATTTCCCCTTTTCATTTTATACTATACATAGCATTTTTCTACATATTCAGAGGTCATAGCAGCCAGCAAGCAGCCATAATCCATATTGAATTCAATTACATCCCCAACCTTATAAGGCTTATTACTGTCCGTAACATCCAATATCAGATGGTCACTGCTGGCACCTATTACAATAATATTAGGGTCTAGAGGAGTTAGCCCCTCTGGTACAATATCCTGCCTTCCCACAGCTAGTATGGCCCTTCTTCTCTTTCCTCTATCTACAAACTTAGGTACTTGTCCAAAAGCATTTTTCCCCAGCTTTCCCTCAGGCACACTCTTCTTATTCTTAAGCTCTATTATCTGTGCCTTCAATATTGATGTATCATTATACAAACCATCTATCGCCTCTCCATAGGCTGTTTCCCTTCCCAGGGCTATGGCCTCCCCAATCCTTAAATGATTTATTCCTTTTGGCATTTTCCCCTTCAACAAAAGATGAAGGCTGCTGGAGTTGCCTCCAGAAATTATGGATAGCTCCTTGGAATATAAATATTTCACCTTATCTCTGAGCTTCACAAGCATACCTAGGTTGACCTCATCAGGTATAACACCACCATAGCAGGTAAGATTTGTCCCTAAGCCAACCAGCTCTACGTTTTTTAGCTTCAGTATCCTATCTATTGTATTGATTACCTCTTCTGGAGGTACTCCTTCTCTTAAATCTCCTAAGTCCACCATGAGAACTATCTTTTTCTTAACACCATTTTTTTCTGCAACTCGTGATATTTCCTCTATAGTGGCAAGCTCTGAGTCTAAGGTAATATCGCTGTAGGAAACTACCTCCTCAATCTCATTGAGCATGGGAATCCTAAGGAGCATCTTCTCACAGGAAAGACCCTTCAGCTTTTTTAAATTTTCAATCCTGGAATCTCCTATGCTGGTTATACCGCCTTTTAAAACCGCCTCAACCACCGGGAGCTTTCCACAGAAGACCTTAGTCACGGCCGTAAGCTTAATTCCTGCTTCAGAGCAGAAGCTCAGTATCTTTTTTGAGTTGTAGGTTATCTTAGACAAATCTATCTCTATACATGGATATTTCCTGGTCATGACTCTAATCCCCCCTTTACTCTCTTCCACTTATTATTATATAAGCAGGCATATCTAGCTAAAATTAACATTTCTTTAATTTAAGCTCTCTTTAAGCAAAAGCACTGCTGCATCTCTATTCTCTCTGCTCAGTACACCAGCACAGGCCATGATATAGTTCTTATCAATAAGGACCTTAGCACCTCTTCCAGGGAGCATAGATACCTCATCTTTTAAAAATCTGATATTTAATAAAATTTCCTTTCCATCTGGGAGCCTGGTTAAAGCTCCTCCTGTTCCAACTATATATTTAACCTGAGATAAATCCTTCCCATAGGCTATGAAGCCGCTTTCTCCACCATATTTTCTTTTTATATTTCCTACATGTCTTTCTAGAGCTATCTCAACAGCCTTCTTTGTAAGTATTCTGCTGGCTCTAACCTCATCCTCTGTAACAGGGATAGCCTTAATATTCTTCTCTATGGCCTCTCTAGTGAGAGATCCTAAATCCCTTATGTCCAGGAGATCTATGAGATTTTTGCTGTTAACATATACCCCTAAATCTCCCTCCACAGTTCTTTTTGCCTTAGGCTCAGGACTAACGAGGATATCTAAGATTTCACTGCTTCCTTCTGTTACAGAGTGAAGGTCTGTGGTAGCACCACCTACATCAAAAACTATCAAATCACCCAGGAGGTCATACAGG
>JAEXSY010000234.1 GCA_023440105.1 Bacillota bacterium | reverse complement strand
ATATTGAAGCAGATATATTATTAATACTTACAGAGGTTGAGAAGGTATCGATTAATTTTAAAAAACCAAATCAAGTAGATTTAGACCATATGACAGTTGATGAAGCAGAAGAATATATAAATGAAGGACATTTTGCTGCTGGTAGTATGCTTCCAAAAGTACAAGCTTGTGTTAATTTTGTAAAATCAAAATCACATAGAAAAGCGATAATTACTTCTTTATATAAATCATTGGATGCACTGGATGGGAAAACAGGAACTGTTATAGAAAGCTAATTCGTTGTTATTGCATTATCACACTAGAATTTCTGAATTTATTAAAAAAAGGATATCTAAAAATATAAACCTTGTAATAGGTTACTTAAAGTTAAAATTTTAATTGGCTATTTTGGAAATTGGTTATATGTAATCTGTAAGGTTTTTAAAAAATAGTATTAATTATCACTAAGTGCTGTATAGTTTATTGTTTCTCGAATTGATACGAAGAAATCAGAACGACCATAGAACATACGGCAAATTATTATCCATGTTCTGTGGTACAATACAGGACATGGATTTGACAAATTCAGTTAAGAGCTTAATGGCTCTTATTCTAGAGTAAATAAATGTGATTCCTGTAGATGGAATAAATATCGTAATAAGTAAACTCAAGATTGGATTGGAGGTTAGACTTCATACATACAAGTATTGTTGTTTAATTTATGTTGGAAAAGTTGAGCTTATGGATACTAAAGATTAATTTGAAAATATTATATAGTCTTATATACTAATTGTATCAACACTGCTAATATTCAGGTTTGTCAAGTGATTAGTATGATTTATAGTCAAATAAGGAGGATAAATAAATGGATAAAAAAATTAGTACAAAGGACATATGTAAATTTTTAATACCTTCTGCATTGGGCGTTTTTATCTTTCTTTTCCCAGTTCCGTGGAATGGCTCAATAAATGTACCTATAGGAATTATATCAGAATGGATTTCTAACTTAATAAAGCCTATAGCAGCAACGCTTGTATTAATTTTTATTTTAACATCTGCTACGATTACAGCCATTACTACAATATTTAAACCAAAAGTTATATTGAACAATAAACTATTAGCTCAACTATTTGTATCTAGTCCTATTTATGTTGTATTTAGAATAATAGGTGCTGCTATAATGGTAATGGTTTACACTCAAATTGGACCCCAGTGGATTATTTCTGCTGACACTGGCGGAACAATGCTATCTCTTCTTGAAACATTGGTTGCTTGGTTCTTTGCGGCATCTTTCTTAATTCCTTTGTTGATGGATTTCGGAATAATGGATTACACAGGAACGCTAGTAAGAAATTTCACCAAACCTTTGTTCAGGCTTCCTGGTAGATCAGCTATTGACTTGTTAGCTTCATGGGTTGGCAACTGTAATGTTGGAGTAATTTTAACAACAACTCAATACGAGCAAGGATACTATACAGCTAGGGAAGCTATTACGATTGCATCATGCTTTTCTGCAGTTTCTTTGCCGTTTTGTTTGGTTGTTGCTGCTATGTTAAGGGTTGATCACCTATTTATACCTTTCTACGCTATACTTGCTATAACTGGAGTAGTTAGTACTGTAATTATGACAAGAATTCCACCTTTGAGCAAGTATCCAGATGAATATTATTCACCGGTAGGAAAAAATGTAAACGAAGCTGAACCAGAAGGTTTTACAAAGCACCAGTGGGCTTTACAACTAGGCGTTGAAAGAGCTTTAAAGGCTCCGAATCTTTCTCAAATTCTTTACAAAGGTATAGAAATGTTCCTTGGAATTATATTTAAGTTATCACCCCTTGTATTGTCATTTGGAACAATTGCGTGTGTAGTGGCAACATACACTCCCGTATTTGAATGGCTGTCGATTCCTTTTGGATACTATTTAAAGTTCCTTGGTATTGAAGAAGCATTTGCTGCAGCTCCAGCAACTATAATAGGTTTTGTAGACATGTTTCTTCCTGCAGTTTTATCTACGAGTATAGTCTCATTAAAAACTAGATTTATAATTGGAGTTTTGTCACTTGTACAGATTGTTTATATGACAGAAGTAGGTACATTGATAATAACTTCAAAGATGCCTGTAGATTTCAAAGGACTGCTTGCAATATTTCTTGAAAAAACTATTATTGCTCTTCCAATTATTGTTTTGTTAACTAATCTCTTTGGAATTGTTTGAGTATGAAGTTCATTTATAAACCATAGATTTATAGATGATATGAGGAGACGTGGAAGATTATTAATAATTTATAAGATTCTTTTCGGAGTTCATAAAAAGGAATAAGATTAACAAGTTAATCTAGAAACAATTTATATAACATTTGAATATTCTTACAATAAACTGCAGAAGCAATTGATAATGGTATTAAAGATTTAAAAATCATTTATTACAGCAGAAAAAGTGCTAAATATTTTAAGTAAAGAATCTGGTGTATTAGGTATATCAGGAATTAGCAGTGATTTTAGAGATCTTATTAAAGAATCCAATGATGGTAATGAAAGAGTTAGGCTTGCAATTAATTCATTTGTATATAAAGTAAGAAAGTATATTGAAGCCTATGCGGCTACAATGAATGGCGTTGATGTCATCGTATTTACAGCTGGAGTTGGTGAAAATTCCTCTGAGATACGAGAAGAAATTTGCAAAGAGCTATGCTTCCTTGGAGCTGAATTAGATACTGATAAGAATAACACAAGAGGATCCCTTTCTGAGATAAGTACTGAGAGTTCAAAGATAAATATATATGTAGTTCCAACAGATGAAGAAATGATGATAGCTAAAGAGACTGTAGAAGTAATAGGATAACTATAATTAATATAAGTAATAAAGTATAAATATATTAAAATGATAATTTAATATAATTCAGTTAATAAATAGATATGGCAGCAATAATTGTTACTCCTATAAGAAACATAAATTCCTCACAGACTATATAAGCATACACATATAAAATGCTGCCATATCTGTTTATATAATAAGGTAGCTTAAGTACAAGGTGGATGAGTTTATGATAGAAAAAGAAGCAATAGTGGCAAGTGAAAAAGGGTTAAAAGCAAGACCAGTTTCAAGATTAATTAAAATGGCAATGTCTTTTAAATCTAATATAGCCATTACCTATGATGGAAAGAAAGCTGATGCCAAAAGCTTAATTAACGTTCTTGCTCTAAAAGTTCCAAATGGAGAAAAAATAATTATTTCTGCCTCTGGAGATGATGAAGCATTGGCTGTGGAAGAGTTAGTGAAACTTGTTGCATTATAAAACAAAGGAATTAAATCTTAAATTTCCTATGCCGATTCATGATATTTGATAAATAGCAACTATACAGCTATGTGTCTAAGCTTTTTAATAGGAGAAAGATAATGAGTTTTAAAAAAGTTATTACACATTCGGTTATTTTGGATTATGAAAAATGTAAAGGATGTACAACTTGTATGAGGATTTGTCCTATGGAGGCAATAAGAGTACATAATGGGAAGGCGGATATTATTGAAGAAAGATGTATAGACTGTGGTGAGTGTATAAAGGTTTGTCCGTATAAAGCAAAAAAGGCTGTCTATGACAGTTTCCAAGGGAAGCTTGAAAATTATAGGTGGTCAATTGCATTGACAGCACCAGCACTTTATGGACAGTTTGCGAAGTTAGACGATGTGGATTTAATCCTTACAGGACTTATAAATATGGGGTTTGACCAAGTATTTGAGGTAGCACAAGCTGCAGAAATTATTTCTTTTTATACATCAGAAATACTAAAAAAAGAGGACTGCATAAAACCATTAATAAGTTGTGCCTGTCCCACTATCATAAGATTTATAAGCACGAAGTTTCCGGAGTTACTAGATAATCTACTTCCATTAGTTCCACCAGTGTACCTTGCCGCAAGAATGGCAAGGAAGGAAGCAGTAATAAAAACAGGTTATAGGCCAGAGGAAATTGGTGTTTTTTTTATTTCTCCCTGTCCCTCTAAAGTAACAGATGGAAAGAATCCTTTAACAGTAAAGAATTCAGGTCTTGATGGTAGCTTTGGAATAAAGGAAATATATCCAAGACTTCTAGAAGAAATGAATAAAATAACTATTCCTTTAAAGCTATCCACTAGCGGTGTAGTAGGACGTTCCTGGGCTTATAGCGGAGGAGAGGCCTCTGCTCAAAACTGTGAAAGGTATCTTTCTGCCGATGGAATAGATAATGTAACAAGAGTTCTTGAGGAGATTGGGAAAGGAAAGCTTCAGAGAACAGAATTTGTGGAGCTAAATGCTTGTACAGGTGGATGCGTAGGAGGAGCTCTTAATGTAGAAAACCCTTTTATAGCAAAAGCAAGGATAATTAAGCAGCAGAGGTATAGCAATAATAATCAAAATGTAGATTTAGTTAAGATAGATAGAGAATTGCTGAATTGGGAAAATAAGGTGAGTTATAATCCAATTATGCTTTTGGATAAGGATGTTTTTTCTGCTATTAAGAAGATGAAAAAAATGGAGGGAATCATAAAAGAGTTACCAGGACTTGATTGTGGTGCTTGTGGAGCACCTACCTGTAGAGCTTTAGCAGAGGACATTGTAAGAGAAAAAAGCAGTGAAAATGAATGTATTTTTAAGGCTATTTAGCTAGCACTTTTGTCGCAGATGCTGGAAATAATAAGAGATACATTCTATTTAAAGAGAAAACTTACGCCTCTAAAAAATACAGTATTATAATAAAAAATGTTTGATATAAAGCTCAGGCTTATTGGTAATAGAATTAATAATATAGAGATAAAGGATATAGATTATTTAACAGATTATTTCAATGAAAATATTATTCGCCAAATCGTGAGCTCCTCTTGCTAGACTTGCAGCTGCACAGGCACAGGTTAAGAATAAAAGATAGATAATTTTTAAGTACTTACTTTAAAGAAATATAAGGACTTACTACGAGAAAAATAAATTATCGGAGGTAAGCCCTTTCTCTGTTACACACCCTGAAAATCAAATGCCGGTATAAAGGATTCTGAGGCGGTACCCTCTTCTTGAATGAAAGCATTGGTTATCCCAAGACTCAGAGCATAATCAATAAGAGCTTCGTAGTGACGCTGATTTAAGGGCTTACTGATTTCCTTATATTGTTTTGCTCTATGGGTGGGAGTGTATTGATTCATGATGCTTATGTATATAGAATCACCAAAGGTATTATAAAGATAATCTATTATCATTTTGCTATCGAATAAAAGTCCAGGAAGCATCATATGACGAACTATTACTCCTTTAGTCATGATGCCTTCCTCGTTGAAGGAGGGCTCACCTACCTGTCTGTACATTTCCTCAATGGCTGTAGAGGCTGTCTTAAAGTAATCCTTTGCTCTAGAGTACTTTATGGCATATTTATCATCATAATACTTTAAATCCGGTAGATAAATATCTATTAACCCCTCTAGGGCTCTAATAGTTTCTAAGGTATCATAGCTTCCTGTATTATATACAATGGGAAGTTTAAGTCCATTTCCCTTAGACAGCATAAGAGCCTCACGGATTTGTGGAACAAAATGTGTGGGGGTAACTAAATTTATATTATGAGCTCCCTGGCTCTGTAGCTCTAAAAATATCTCTGATAATCTTTCTATGGATATTTCCTTGCCGGCTCCTCCAGTGCTTATTTCATAGTTTTGACAGAAGACACAGCCAAGACTGCAGGAGGAGAAAAACACTGTGCCTGAACCCTTAGTACCAGAGAGGCAGGGTTCCTCCCAGTGATGAAGAGCTGCCCTTGAAGCCATAACCCTATCACTGCTTCTGCAAAAGCCAAGCTCCCCCTTTGTTCTATCGGTGCCACAATTTCTGGCACAAAGATTGCAGTGAGTCAGAGGATTTATGTTATTTGTAGTCATGTAACTTCACCTGTATCCTTACTTAATTTATCATCTCTAATGAATATACCTCAATAGAAAAGAAAAGAAAAGTATTATAGATATCTATGCCTTGACCTGGTTAAAATATTGAAATATAATCAGCTTTGGGAATGAAGTTCTCCCTTGGATAACCAAAACCGCTTTTTAGCTGATGACTTCTGTGATTATACTATCGCAGAAAGCATCAGTTTTTTGCGTATAAGGAGGATTCTTAATGTTAACATCTCTTGCACTTATTTTTCTAGTTGGTTTATCTGCAGCAGCAATTTGTCAGAGAATCAGGCTTCCAAGGATCATTGGGATGCTGGTAACGGGTATTATCCTTGGACCCTATCTTTTGGA
>JAEXSY010000218.1 GCA_023440105.1 Bacillota bacterium | reverse complement strand
TCCCCCACCTATAAAAATAGTAGCTATATTAAATTCAGAGGCTTTTGAATCTATTTCCTTTTTTAAGACTTTTATGTATTCCTCTGTTAAATGATCTTTACCGCAGAAGGAGGGGAAGTCGCAGTAATAGCACTTTTTTTTACAAAAAGGTATGTGTATATATAAAGACTTTACCTTTTGATCTTTGATTCCCATATTATCTCCTCCACTATATTATTAATCTATTTTTAATACAGACATAAAGGCTTCCTGAGGGATTTCAACCGAACCAATCTGCCTCATCCTCTTCTTACCTTCCTTTTGCTTCTCTAAAAGCTTTCTTTTTCTGGAAATGTCACCGCCATAGCATTTGGCAAGAACATCTTTTCTTAAAGCTTTTACAGTTTCTCTTGCTATTACTTTATTTCCTACAGCTGCCTGAATAGGAATTTCAAAAAGCTGTCTAGGAATTATCTCTTTAAGCTTTTCTGCAATTCCTCTACCTCTAGAATAGGCACGTTCCTCTGGAACAATCATAGAAAGAGCATCAACTGAATCTCCATTTAGAAGAATATCAAGCTTTACTAGCTTGCTTTCAGTATAACCTTTAAGCTCATAATCTAAAGAAGCATATCCTCTAGTCCTGGATTTTAAAGCATCAAAGAAATCATAAATTATCTCATTAAGAGGAATATCATAATTAAGTACTGCTCTAGTCTGTTCAATGTACTGCATATCCTTAAAGACGCCTCTCCTACCTTGACATAGATCCATTACAGCCCCTACATAGTCCGTCGGGGTTATTATAGAAGCCTTAACTACAGGCTCTTCCATGTAGTCTATTTCTGTTAAAGGAGGAAGGTTTGTAGGATTTGTAAGTTCCAAAAGCTCTCCATTAGTCTTTATAACTTTGTATATAACTGAAGGAGCTGTAGTTATTATATCTAGGTTAAATTCTCTCTCTATTCTTTCTTGTATTATTTCCATGTGCAGAAGACCTAAAAATCCACATCTGAAACCAAATCCTAAAGCAATTGAGGTCTCTGGCTCAAAGGATAGTGCTGCATCATTAATTTGAAGCTTTTCTATGGCTTCTTTTAGCTCCTCATACTTGGCCCCATCCACGGGATAGATACCTGAAAATACCATTGGAACAGCTTTTTTATATCCAGGTAAAGCCTCTTTAGCAGGGTTTTTCTTTTCAGTAATAGTATCACCTACTCTAGCATCACCAACATTCTTTATGGAAGCTGTAACATATCCAACATCTCCAGCTCTCAATTCATTTATAGGTAAAAAGCTAGGGGTAAAGATACCACACTCCGTAACCTCATATTCCTTACCTGTAGCCATGAGCTTTATTTCAGTTCCAACCTTAAGCTTACCTTCTTTTATCCTTACATAACATACAACGCCTTTATAGCTATCATAATATGAGTCAAAGATTAAAGCCCTTAAAGGTGCATCTTCGTCTCCTGAAGGAGCAGGCACCTTCTCAACAACAGTTTCAAGGACATCTTTAATATTCAATCCAGATTTAGCAGAAATTAATGGTGCATCCGCTGCTTCAATTCCAATTACATCTTCTATTTCCTGTTTAATTTCCTCAGGTCTTGCACTTGGAAGATCGATTTTATTTATTACAGGAACTATCTCCAAATTATTATCTAAGGCTAAATAACAATTAGCAAGAGTTTGAGCCTGTATTCCTTGAGTAGCATCTACTACTAATATCGCACCTTCACAAGCGGCCAAACTTCTAGAAACCTCATAATTAAAATCTACATGTCCTGGTGTGTCTATAAGATTTAATATGTACTCCTCGCCATTATCTCTTCTATATATAAGTCTTGCAGCCTGTGACTTAATAGTGATTCCACGTTCCTTTTCAAGCTCCATATTATCAAGGACCTGAGCCTCCATCTCTCTTTGAGTGAGGGTCCCTGTAGTCTCTAGGAGTCTATCTGCTAGGGTAGACTTACCATGATCTATATGTGCTACTATGGAGAAATTCCTGATATGTTTTTGTCTATCGCTTTGCATTATTTTCCCATTCTAAGGAATGATTTTCCTAGAATAGATTTCACCCCCATTTTATAAATCACTACAAATTATAACACATTAAACCGAGATAGTGTCAATAAATTATGAAGTTATCAATTAAAACTATTAATTATTCTATTAAAATAGCTTTTAAAAGTTTTTTTCATATGTGAATTAGTAAGCTTTACTCCTCTATTAAGACTTTCATTAAGGTTCTTGAAGGAATCTTCATTGATAACTATATTATAATCCATAAAAATAATTCTAAAATCTCTTAATTCTTTGTTACCAACGAATATTTTAATTGGAGAATTATCTATAGCATATTGATTAGTATCTAAAGTACCTTCAATCTTGAGCTTTTCAGCACTGCTTTTATACGGTCTATCCCACTGAAGGTTTTCACTCGTCCATTTTATATTAATACTAATAACTCCAATAATTATAATTCCTAGAACTATAATAACAATTATTGAATAAAGTTTATTGCTGATATTCAAAAAAGCACCCCCTAGAAAATTCTATCTATTAGGATGCTCTATTTTATATCTTTTTATTCACTTACTGACTTATTAATGTATTCTGCTATTGCCCTAGCAATTATCTGTCCTGATAGCTTTGCCTCCTCAATATCACTAATTTCAGAACCAACCTC
>JAEXSY010000192.1 GCA_023440105.1 Bacillota bacterium | reverse complement strand
ATACTCCCCAGCGGAAGACTCCAATAAAGAGGAGGTCTAAAAGGACATTAATGATAGAGGAAAAAATCAAATAATATAGAGGTCTCTTGCTATCTCCTACAGCATTCATAATCCCCTTGCAGTTATTGTAAAGAACAATAGCTGAGGCTCCAAGGAAATAAAAGCGGAAGTATTCTATGGCCTGGGGAAGTACATCGGGATCTGTATCCATCCATCTAAGAAATATAGGAGTAAATATTACTCCAATTATCGTTAACAATACACCACTGATAATTCCAAGAGCTATATTTGTGTGTACTGCCTGTGATACTTTTTCCTCATCACCAGCACCAAAATATCTTGATATTACTACTCCCGCTCCCATAGCGGTTCCTGTAAAGAAGCTTACCATTAAAAATATAAGAGTACCTGAAGAGCTTACAGCAGCCAAAGCTTCAGTTCCTAAATATCTACCCACAATTAGAGAATCAGCAGTATTATATAGCTGCTGAAATACCTGACTTAAAAATACAGGGAAAGCAAATTCCACTATAAGTCTCCAGGGACTCCCAACAGTCATATTTTTTGTATAAGTTGCCTTGGTCAATTATATGTCCTCCTTACTGAAAACTATACTTATTATATGCAATAAATAACCCACAGACAGTGATACACAATGCTTAACTGGTGAGTTTCTATGATAGTACTTTAGATATGCATCCACAAGATAAACTTAATATTTATATATTGACACCTTAAGCAAAAAACTGGAGATAATATAAGAGAACTGAGCTTGTACACCTGTACTTTGCTCAGTTCTGATTGTTATTTACTAATTAGGTTGTAAAAACTATATATTTTATTTTAGTAGTTTCTTGCAGCAATCTGGAAGTAGCTCTTAGGATGTAAGCAGGCTGGACACTTCTCTGG
Source organism: Bacillota bacterium (assembly GCA_023440105.1). Lineage (GTDB taxonomy): Bacteria > Bacillota > Clostridia > Clostridiales > Clostridiaceae > JAEXZL01. The sequence goes on along the minus strand of JAEXSY010000192.1, from coordinate 3,927 downwards.
AGCGGCAAAGGCTTCTAGTATATATCCACAGTTTCTGCACTGCCAAAGAACCTTTTCTTCTCTCTTCCATACTGTTTCAGTATTAATATTGTTCAAAAGAGCAAGATATCTCTTCTCATGCTCATACTCAACCTTAGAAATATTATCAAAGGCAGCAGCAACTTCTGGGAAGCCTTCTTCCCTAGCCACTTTAGCAAATTCAGGATACATCTCTGTCCACTCTTCATTTTCGCCCATAGCTGCAGACTTAAGGTTGGAAGCTGTGTCCTCATATAGAGCTACAGGATAAGAAGCAGTAATTTCTATAGCTTCGCCATTGTAATCTTCCTTTAAGAATTTAAAAAATCTCTTGGCGTGTTCTTTTTCCTGTTCAGCAGTCTCTATAAATATTTCAGCAATTTGCAGATAGCCTTCCTTCTTAGCTACGCTAGAATAATAAGTATATCGCATTCTAGCCTGTGATTCTCCCGCAAAGGATTTCAGTAAATTTTCTGCAGTTTTTGTACCTTTTAATGATTTCATTAATACTACCTCCTTAAACACTTACACCAAAGTTAAAAATTTAACTAATGTATTAAATTTTGTATATATTTTAACACTTTTGAAAACTTAAGTCAAGCCCACTAATAATTAATATTACTTAAAAGTTCTTGCAAATTTATAATGATAACAATATAATTAATGTATTAGGATACACTACTATCAGTATTTATAAAATATTTACATAAGAGCAAACTATACTATCATAAGCTTAAGAAAGGATGATGGCTATGAAAATAGATAATGTAGATAGTTATCTGAGAGACAAAGGAGTCAATCCCTCCTATCAGAGAAGCAAAATTTTCGAATATATAGTTAATAATCATAATCATCCTACGGTGAGTCAGATATACGAAGCCTTAATCGAAAAAATTCCAACCCTTTCTAAGACTACGGTTTATAATACCTTAAATCTTTTTGTTGAAAAAAAGCTGGTTGAAGTAATCACTATAGAAGGTAATGAGGCAAGATATGATATATATAATCCGGAGGATCACGCCCACTTTAAGTGCACTGAATGCAAAACTCTTTATGATATTCCCATAGACTTTAACAATATCTTTGTAAAAGAGCTGGAGGGCTTTCAAATTCAGGAGCAATATGTTCATTTTATTGGAAAATGTGCAAATTGTTTGAAAAAATAGTAAATATATTTTATAATGAATACAATACAAAAAATGTAATGTATTCATTTTTTTATAAAATCCTATTGACAAAGTATTAAATAAGAATTATTATTATATTGTAACCAATACAATTTTAAAATTATTTTAAAGGAGTGATTATTAATATGAATAATGAAAATTTAATTAAAGAAATGAATGTTTATCTTGCTAACCTAAATTTATTGTACGTAAAGCTTCATAACTATCATTGGTATATAAATGGTAAAGGCTTCTTCCAGCTTCATGCTACCTATGAAACCCTATATGATCATATAACTGAAACTCTTGATGAAGTAGCTGAAAGAATACTTATAATAGGAGAAAAACCTGCTGCTTCCATGAAGGAATACATGGCTCTTGCTACTCTTAAGGAAAGAGAAAGCGCACCAATAGCTGTAGAAGCTTCCGTAAAAGAGGTTAAGGAAGATTTTGAGATTATGTATCAGGATACCTTAAAGCTTATAGCCCTTGCTGAAGAAGCACAGGATCCTATAACCGCTGACATGTTTACAGGCTATGCTTCAGAATTCCATAAGAATCTTTGGATGATGAGAGCATATCTTGCATAAAATACTGACATAATACAGGATGTATTTATAAGCTTATACGGCTTTTAAATACATCCTTTTTTTAATGCCTAAGACTGTTATTTCTCTCAGTACTACCACTTAAAAATTTTCTGAAAAGTAGTATAATAATATATAAAGCTTATAAAAATATCCATAGTAGGAGGGATAAAATGAATCTTGAAAAATTTACTCAAAAATCCTTGCAGGCAATACAAGAAGCCCAGTCCCTTGCACTGTCCTACAAAAATATGCAGATCGAACAGGAGCATTTATTATATGCTCTTTTGACTCAAAAGGATGGCCTCATACCAGAGATGATAAGGAAGCTAAATATTAACCTTGAAGGTATGATAAAAGCTGTTAAAGAAAAAATAGCAAGGCTTCCCTCTGTTACAGGCTCTGGAAGAGAACCAGGTAAAATCTATGTTTCTTCAAAGGTGGAAGAAACCTTAATTAACTCTGAAACCATAGCTAAAAATATGAAGGATGAATTTGTTTCTGTAGAGCACATAATGCTATCTATATTAGCTAATCCATCCACAGGCTTAAGTGATTTATTCAGAGATTATTCCCTGACTGAGGATAAATTTTTACTGAGCCTCCAGGAAGTGAGAGGCAATACTAGGGTAACCAGCGAAAATCCAGAAGGAACCTATGATGTATTAGAAAAATACGGCTATGATCTGGTTAAAAGAGCTGCTGAACAGAAGCTTGATCCAGTAATCGGAAGAGATACAGAAATAAGAAATGTAATCAGAATACTCTCTAGAAAATCTAAAAATAATCCTGTGCTCATTGGAGAACCTGGGGTTGGTAAAACTGCTATTGCAGAAGGCCTTGCCCAAAGAATTGTAAGGGGTGATGTTCCTAACAGCCTTAAAGATAGGAGGGTATTTGCCCTGGATATGGGAGCCCTAGTAGCAGGAGCTAAATATAGAGGTGAATTCGAGGAAAGACTTAAAGCCGTACTTAATGAGGTAAAGAGCTCCGAAGGTAAAATAATCATGTTCATAGATGAGCTTCACAATATTGTTGGAGCTGGTAAAACTGAAGGAGCCATGGACGCAGGGAATCTATTAAAGCCCATGCTTGCAAGAGGAGAGCTTCACTGCATCGGTGCCACCACCTTAGATGAATATAGGCAGTACATCGAAAAGGATCCAGCTCTTGAAAGGCGTTTTCAGCCAGTTATGGTAGATGAGCCTAATGTAGATGATACCATAGCAATATTAAGAGGGCTTAAGGAGAGATATGAGGTCTTTCATGGAGTTAAGATTCACGATCAGGCACTGATAGCCGCAGCTACCCTGTCAAACCGCTATATTACAGACCGATTTCTCCCTGATAAGGCCATAGATTTAGTAGATGAAGCCTGTGCCATGATTCGAACAGAAATGGATTCTATGCCTATTGAGCTGGATGAAATTTCTCGTAAGATAATCCAGCTAGAGATTGAAGAGGCAGCTCTAAAAAAGGAAAAGGATGAGCTATCTCAAGAGCATTTAAAGGAGATTCAGCAGGAGCTTTCAGAGCTTAGAGAAGAATTTACTGCCATGAAGGCCAAATGGGAAAATGAAAAAACCTCTATAAATAAGGTACAAAAGATCCGTGAGGATATAGAAAAGGTTAATGCAGAAATCGAAAGGGCTCAGAGGGAATATGATTTAAACAAAGCTGCTGAGTTAAAATACGGAAGGCTACCAGAGCTTCAAAAGGAGCTAGCTAAAGAAGAAGTCGCTTCTAAACCTCTAGAAAATCAAAACACCCTTCTTAGAGATAGTGTTACAGAGGATGAAATAGCTAAAATTGTAGCCAGATGGACTGGGATACCTGTTTCTAAGCTCATGGAAGGAGAAAGGGAAAAGCTCCTTAATTTAGAGAGTCACCTTCATGAGTATGTAATCGGACAGGATGAGGCTATAAAAAAAGTATCTGAAGCCATACTTCGTTCCCGAGCAGGAATTGCTGATCCTAATAGACCTATAGGCTCCTTCTTATTCTTAGGACCTACGGGCGTAGGTAAGACACAGCTGGCAAAGGCACTAGCAAAAACTTTGTTTGATGATGAGAAAAATATAGTAAGAATAGATATGACAGAATACATGGAAAAATTCTCTGTAAGCAGACTTATAGGAGCGCCTCCAGGATATGTA
>JAEXSY010000019.1 GCA_023440105.1 Bacillota bacterium | reverse complement strand
ATACTGAATACAATTTCTGATTTTCCATTTAATGTAATAGAACAAAAAATTACAAAAATACCAATTAAAGAGAAAATAATTAACTGAATGATACCTTTTGTCCGTTCAGCCGGAGTTAGAGTTATTGTATCTAACTCCGCTGAAGGCATATCGCTATCGTATTTTAAATTTTTTTCTAAATCTTTTGCCATACAATCCCTCCTTACCTTGCAGATAGCAAATAGTTACTATTTCTTCTTTGACGCAAGAATTGAAAGATATTCAAATACGATATTTGCAGCAAGGTAAGCTGTAATTTCTCCTGAATCATAAGCTGGAAGAACTTCGACAATATCGAAACCAATAAAGTTCAGGTCTTTAATACTTCTTACCAGTGTTAATGCTTCTAATGATGTAAATCCGCCAACTTCAGGTGTTCCTGTTCCAGGAGCATATGCAGGGTCAACGAAATCAATATCAAATGTAAGGAAGCAAGGGGTATTTCCAACACGCTCTAAGATAGCCTGAATTAATGCATCAAGTCCCATTTCGCGAACCTTATGTGCCGGAATTAATTTCATACCAAGTTCTGCAGCGAGTTTATGTTCGTTAGGGTCATAGAGTGAACCACGCATACCAATCTGAATGGAATGAGAAGGGTCGATAAGTCCTTCTTCAATCGCACGTCGGAAAGGTGTACCATGATTATATTTCTGACCGAATACTTCGTCACATAAATCAGAATGTGAATCAAAATGTACTAATGCAACAGGACCATGTTTTTTAGCAACTGCACGTAATTCTGCTAATGTAATAGAATGGTCACCACCTAATACAATCGGAATTGCATCTTCGTTGATGATTTTTGTAACGCCTTCTTCGATAGCATCATAAGTAGGATGGATGTAACCAGGTGTTACATTAAAGTCTCCCAAGTCCCCACCTTTTAAACTGTCCATGATATTAACCTGAAGAATTACGTTGTTTGGTTTCATCATTGCAGAGATACTACGGATAGCAGCAGGACCGAAACGAGAGCCTGAACGGAATGAACTGGCAGTGTCAAATGGTGCTCCTGCGATTGCAAAATCTAACCCTTTTGCGGAATCTAAACGTGGCATTCTCATAAATGTTCCCATATTACAAAATCTTGGTGATGATAAAGCGCTTGCTGGCTGTTTAACGTCCATAATAAATCCTCCTCATAATGTGATGACAAAAAAAGAAAATTGTACGACTATTTTTCTGTATCACTGAAAATATTTTTTGATTACGAACAATGCATTGTTTTGTTGAGACAACTATATCACATTAAATGAATTTACAGTTATTTGAGGTTTATATACGTTATATGAAAAAATATATAACCTATTTACATGTAAACACGATATAATATAATCAAATAAATAGATATTATATATTGAGAACGTATATAATAAAATTGATAATTTAATAACAAAAGATGGAGTATCATATCATGTTGAAAATTTATGAAAGGAGTGAATTCCCTTGAATTTAAATTCGTTTTCGTATGTTATTGAAGTTGAGAGATGTGGTTCTATTAATCGGGCAGCACAGAATTTGTATGTTTCACAGTCAAACTTTAGTTCCACTATTAAAATGTTGGAAGCTGAGATAGGATATCAAATTTTTACCCGGACCAGTAAGGGAATTGAGACAACATCAGAAGGAAATCTATTTATACAGGCTGCGAAAGCGATTATGGTAGAGGTAAATAAAATTTATAATGTTCCGACGAGCATCAGACCTAATTCGGATATATCTATTTCCAGTACATGGTCTGCAAAACTGTTGAATATGTTTATTGCATTTAAGGCAAAGAATAAGATTGAAGCGCAGGATTCTTATAAAGAGACCGGACTCAGGCAAAATTTTCAGGATGTACAGGAAAATCAATATCGATTGTCTATTTTTTATTGTTTTCATTCAAGACTGGAACATCATCAAAAAGAAGCCCAGAAAATCAATTTAACAACGGATGTTTTGGCAGAACATATTCCTGCAGTGGCACTTGTATCGGCAAAACATCCACTGGCAAAAAGGGAATATGTTGATTTAGAGGATATTTATGAATATCCTTTGGCTTTGTTTGAAGATTTTGAAGAAGAGGATTGGATTAAAATTTTGAAAACTCCGTCAAATCAAAGGATTTTATATTTGTTTGACCGGGGAGCAATTGTAGATACTCTGCAGCAGGGGGATTTTATTTCTGTCATTAAAAAAGGTGCAATTGCACGTACCCATGAACAGGAATGTGTAGAATTACCAATTAGAAATTTAAAGGATAGTCTGGATATTGTATTGTTAAAGCACAAATATTATTTACTTAATAGCAGAGAGCGAGAATTTATTCAGTTTATAAAGAAAAATTTTACTTGTTAAATTTATAAAAAGTGTATATGGAGAAGCATAAAAGAAAGACAGAATGGTTTAGACAGACCGTCTGTCTTTTTTATATATATTGATAAACAAATATTATTTACCGTAAAACGATAAATAATTATTGACAATTTAAAAACAAGACTATATAATAACCACAAAAGAGGAAATAGAAACAATTCAAACTCTATTCAATGATTGGATGGAAGTGGAACTATAATTTAAGTATGAGGAGTAAGAATTATGGAACAAAGAAAAATGGTAAAATGGTTGAAATTTCTTGTGATTTTTGTGGCGATATGTGGATTAATACTGTGTGCAGTGGTGATTCCGGTTGTGGGGAGAGAGTTGTCGGTCATGTCTCCGGAGCTTGGAAGGTATTTTAAACCGTGGGTTACTTTCGTGTGGGTGCTTGCGATACCTTGTTTTGCAGCACTGATTCATGCATGGATGATTTTTAATAATATTGAGAAGGATAAGGCATTTTCTATGGAAAATGCTAAGCATATGGAAAAGATTTCTTATCTTGCGGGAGCAGATACGATTGTGCTGATTGTTGGAAATATTGTTTTCCTGATTTTAAATATCAATCATCCGAGTGTATTTCTTGTTTCTTTATTGATTGGAATTGTTGGAATTGGAATTTCCGTTGGAGCAGCAGTACTTTCACATCTGATTCAGAAGGCGGCAAATCTTCAGGATGAAAATGATCTGACAATTTAAGGAGGCAGGAAAATGGCTATTATTATAAATGTTGATGTGATGCTCGCCAGACGAAAAATGAGTGTGACGGAACTTTCTGAAAAAGTAGGAATTACCATGGCGAATATTTCTGTGTTAAAAAATGGAAAAGCGAAGGCAATTAAGCTTAGCACCTTAAATAGTATCTGCAAAGCATTGGAATGTCAGCCGGGAGATATTCTGGAATATGTGGA
>JAEXSY010000527.1 GCA_023440105.1 Bacillota bacterium | reverse complement strand
GTATGGTTTTTGCCCTTATAGGTGTTTCAATGCCGGTTTTCTGGCTGGGGCTTATGATGATTCTATTATTTTCTGTTAAGCTAGGATGGCTTCCTCCATCAGGATTTACCAGCATAAAGCACATGATTATGCCTGCCATAGCCTTAGGAACAGGGTCTGCAGCGATAATTACCCGTATGACTAGATCCAGCATGCTTGAGGTTATCCGTCAGGATTACATAAGGACAGCAAGAGCTAAGGGACAGGAAGAGAAGGTTATAATAATCAGACATGCACTAAAAAATGCTCTTATTCCAATTATTACTGTTATTGGTTTGCAGTTTGGTGGCCTGTTAGGCGGTGCTGTATTAACAGAGTCTGTCTTCTCAATTCCGGGAGTTGGACGTTTGATGGTAGAGTCTATTAAGGCTAGAGATTTTCCTATTGTACAGGGAGGAGTTTTATTTATAGCTCTTACCTTTAGTATTGTTAATCTTCTTGTAGATATTTTATACGCCTACGTCGACCCAAGAATTAAGTCACAATATAGGTAGGGTAGCTTGAAAAAGTATATAGGTTTAATAGATGAGGGGGAAAGATTTAATGGCTGAAGAAAAAATAGTGGCTGCAGAATTGAAGGTTAATCTTGATAAGCCAATTAAAAAGAAGAAAAAGAAGAAAAGTCAGTGGGTAGATGTTTGGAGAAGATTAAGGGTTAATAAAATGGCTATGTTAGGGCTTTTTATTTTAGTGGTTTTAATACTCACTGCAATCTTTGCAGATGTTATAGCCCCGGAAGGCTATGATAATCAAGTTTTAAAGGACAGGCTCCTTCCACCTAGCCTTAAGTATTTTTTTGGAACAGATAACTTTGGAAGAAGCATTTTTAGCCGTGTAGTTCATGGGTCTAGAATATCCTTAATAATAGGTTTTATTTCTGTGAGTATAGCTGCAATTATCGGTGGAACCATAGGCGCTATAGCAGGCTACTACTCTGGTAAATTGGACAATATTTTAATGAGACTTATTGATATACTCCTTGCAATACCAAGCATACTTCTTGCTATATCCATCGTTGCTTCCTTAGGCCCAGGTCTTAGAAATGTAATGATTGCCGTAGGAATCGGCTCTGTGCCTTCCTATGCCCGTATAGTTAGAGCTTCAGTTATGTCCTATAGGGATCAGGAGTTTGTGGAGGCGGCTAGAGCTGTAGGAGCCAGTGACTTTAGAATTATTTTAAAGCACATAATTCCTAATACTATTGCCCCAATTATAGTACAGGCTACCCTAGGAGTTGCTGGTGCAATTCTTTCAGCAGCAGGACTTAGCTTTATTGGTCTTGGAATTGAGCTTCCAACACCAGAATGGGGAGCAATGCTATCCGGTGGTCGTGATTATCTAAGAGATAACTGGTATGTGGCTACATTCCCTGGACTTGCCATTATGATTACTATATTAAGTCTAAATCTTTTGGGTGATGGATTAAGAGACGCATTGGATCCTAGACTAAAGAATTAATTATAGGGAGTTTTGTGTTAGTTGCGAAGATTATGCTTAAAAATATATAGGAGACCATATAGGGGTTATTAAGATGGTTTTTTTACGAGAAAGGGATGAAGAATGTAGTGAATAAGGATAATTTATTATCAATAAATAACCTATCGATCCACTACTCAGTAGATGATGGAGTAGTTCATGCTGTAGAAAACATGAGCTTAGAGGTAGGTAAGGGGGAAACCTTAGGATTGGTTGGTGAGACTGGAGCTGGTAAGACTACTACAGCTTTAGGAATAATGCAGCTAGTTCCAAATCCTCCAGGAAAGATTGTTAGCGGTGAGGTTATCTTTGAAGGGGAAGATCTTTTAAAGAAAAGTCAGCAGGAGCTGAGAAAAATTAGAGGAAATAAGATATCTATGATATTTCAGGATCCTATGACCTCCTTAAATCCTGTAATGACTGTAGGAGAGCAAATAGCTGAGGTTATCAAGCTTCATCAGAACATAGATGATAAGGAAGTAGCAAAAAAGGCTGCACAGATGCTAGAAACTGTAGGTATACCTGGGGGAAGAGCCAAGGATTATCCTCATCAGTTCAGCGGTGGTATGAGACAGAGAGTGGTTATTGCCATAGCTCTTGCTTGTAACCCTACACTCCTCATTGCTGATGAGCCTACAACAGCTCTAGATGTAACCATACAGGCTCAGGTTCTTGAGCTTATGAAAAAGCTTAAGGATGAATTTAAAACCTCTATGATCATGATCACTCATGATTTAGGAATTGTTGCTGATGTCTGTGATAAGGTTGCCATAATGTATGCTGGTAAGGTTGTTGAGTATACAGATAAATTTAATCTGTTCAAAATTCCAAAGCATCCTTATACCTTGGGCTTATTTAATTCAATCCCTAATATAGAAGAGGATGAAGATAGACTTAAGCCTATAAAGGGCTTGATGCCAGATCCAACTGATTTGCCCTCAGGCTGTGCATTCCATCCTAGATGTCCTATGGCTACGGATGAATGCAGTAAAAGAGTGCCAAAAATTACTGAAGTAGCACCAGGTCATTATGTTAATTGTTTATTGTTTGAAGGGGTAGAATCAAAGGTAGGGGGTGAGCTCGTTGGCGGAAAAGATAATAGAGGTTAAGGGACTAAAGAAATATTTTAATACAAGCAAGGGGCTTCTCCATGCGGTAGATGATGTAGATTTTTATATAAATAAAGGGGAAACCTTAGGCCTTGTAGGAGAATCGGGCTGTGGTAAATCCACTACTGGAAGAGTTGTACTTAGATTAATTGAGGCCACAGGGGGAGACATTAAATTTGAGGGCAAGGATATCCTCAAAATGAACAAGGCTGAGATGAGAAAAATGAGACAGGAGATGCAGATAGTATTCCAGGATCCTTATGCCTCCTTAAACCCAAGAATGAGTGTATCAGAAATCATCGCAGAGCCTTTGGTAGTTAATAAGATTTTTAGATCAAGGGCAGATATGAATAAAAGAGTAGAAGAGCTGATGGACACCGTTGGTCTAGCAGAAAGACTTGCTAATAGCTACCCTCATGAGCTTGATGGTGGAAGAAGGCAGAGAATAGGAATCGCAAGAGCCTTGGCGTTAAAGCCAAAGTTTATAGTACAGGATGAGCCTGTATCTGCTCTAGACGTATCTATCCAGGCCCAGATATTAAACCTGATGTATGATTTACAAAAGGAAATGGGACTTACTTATCTGTTCATTTCCCATGACCTAGGGGTAGTTAAGCATGTTAGTGATAGAATTGCTGTTATGTATCTTGGAAAGGTTGTTGAGCTCTCAGACTACAAGAGCATATTTAAGTCACCTCAGCATCCATATACCCAAGCTTTGCTTTCAGCTATTCCAACTCCTTCAGTAGATGCTAAGAAGGAAAGAATAATTCTAGAGGGAGATGTTCCAAGCCCTATTAATCCACCAGCTGGCTGTAGGTTCTACGGTAGATGTATGTATAGAATGGATGTCTGCAAGCAGCAAACTCCTGAGCTTAAGAATATCGGCAATGAGACCTATGTGGCTTGCCATTTAAAGTAATCAAGTGCTTAAGTTCAATATAGGAATTATTAAATAAAGTTAAACATATAATCCATTAGAAAACAGATTTTTGATTAATAATGCCTTCTGCCTAACAGCTACTAGAAATTTTTAATAGCCTGGCAGAAGGTTTTTTTCTACTAGACTATCTATGGTACTAAAAGGTTGCTATAAAGGGAGAGGGAAGCTTATGAGCAATAATTCAAAAGATATTTCAAATAAGGCTATGTTTTTGGCAAATATTCTTTTTGCTTTATCAGTAGCCTTCCAGAGCTCACTATTATCGTATTCGGCATTTATAACCTGGATGATATCCTTTTTTTGGAGTAGTTGTATTTTAACATTAATAAAAATATTTAAGCTGTAGCTTGTTAACCATAATAAGGTATAATTAATAAATAATAGATATAAACCGTTTGTGCTATAAAATAAGGCAATAAATATCAGTATAAAGTATGTGAACCAGGGTAACAGAAGATATACGGTAGGGAGGACATTACATGGATATAATCAATTTATCTAAGGAGCAGCTGAGGGGCTTTCTTGTAGCCTATCAAGGCCTTAGTTATCCTAAGACCTTTAATGGTCTTGAGGGGATTAAGGAATTTGTCAAAAGGGTTGGTTGTCTTCAATACGATCCCTTAAATGTAGTGGGTAGAAATATTGATTTAGTCCTTCAATCCCGAATAGAGGGCTATGAGCTCTGGATGCTGGAAAAGCTTATGTATCAGGATAGAGAGCTGATAGATGGTTGGGATAAAATGATGGCTATCTATTCTAGAGAAGACTGGCCATATTTTAAAAGAGTAAGGGACAAAAGTAAGGCTGGTATAGAGTCTATGCTGGAATATAGAAGCTCCCTAAGGGTTACAGATTATGTGGATGAAGTAAGAGATTATATTTCTCAGAACGGACCGTGCTTGGCTAATAAAATTAACTTAGGAAAAGCAGAGCGAGGACGCTGGGGTCATGGCAGAATTGCTGGAGCTGTCATGGACTACATGTTTAATATAGGAATTCTGGGAATTAGAGAGAGGAAAAATGTTCAGAGAGTTTATGATCTAATTGAAAACTTGCTTCCAGAGGAGATATTGAAGGCTAGGGATCCTTTTGAAAATGATAGGGATTTTTATAAATGGTATGTTAAAAGAAGAATAGGAAGCATAGGAATATACTGGGACAGAAGTGGAGAAGGATGGCTTGGATATTTTATTTCAAACAAGCAGCTGAGGCTAGAACTATTAAACGAGCTCTGCCAGGAGGGAGAGCTCATAAGAATACAGATTGACTCCATTAAAGAAGATTTCTACATAAGAAAAGATGATTTGCCTATATTATTAAAGCCCTTAGATACAGAAATTGAAAAGAAAATCTCCTTTTTAGCTCCTCTAGATAACCTCCTCTGGGATAGAAAGCTCTTAAAGACAATATTTAACTTTCAATATACCTGGGAGGTTTACGTTCCTGCAGCCAAAAGAAAATATGGCTATTATGTACTCCCAGTATTATACGGAGATAGTATAGTTGCACGCTTTGAACCAGAGAATCATAAAGGAAGTGGCCCTCTAGTAATTAAAAATTGGTGGTGGGAAGAAGGCTTCATCATCACTGACGAGGTTAAAAAGGAAGTAACAGCCTCTCTTGAAAGCTTCTGCAGCTACTTAAATGCCAGTGGTGTGTCTGAAGGCTCTTATGATAGGATTTTTATGTGATTAAGATCAATCAGATGGTAGAAATCGAAGTAGTAGCAGATAATACAAAATGATTGAAGTATAGAGTTAGAAATATAAAAAGGGTGACTACAGTCCTTAAACCGTAGTCACACTCTAATCTTTCTATCTCTCAGTTGCCCATATCCATTGTCTCTGATCTTTTCAACTCTTAGTCCTTAGTTTTTACTTCTTAGTTGCTCCTATACTATATTCTTTTGCCCTTTCTAACTATTACTTTTTACCTATTACCTCTTAGTTCGCCCTTACATCGTCTTTTAATTCGTACTCCTTCACCCTATTAAAAATTTCCTCATACCCAAGAGCCTTAATATGAACACCTTCTTCAATAAAGTCTTCCTCAAGTACCTTAGAATTTTCATGAATCATAGAAATAAGCTTTTGCTGGTGATAGGGAAGGATGAATTCCTTTTGTGATAACTTAATTGGGATTTCCTCGCCTACAGCTTTTAATACCTCATTGAGGTTTATTTCCTTGGCAGCACTGATTTCAATAATCTTTTCCCCCTGCAGGAAGGCTTTTATTTCCTTTAGGTTTTCTTCAGAAGCCTTATCAATTTTATTTAATAGGATTATGGTGTTTTTACCTCTCGCATTAAGCTCAGAAAGCACTTTATTTACTGACTGAATCTGCTTTATTGCCTCTTCATTTGAAGCATCTACCACATGAAGGAGAAGGTCTGCTTCAACAACCTCCTCTAAGGTAGATTTGAAGGCTTCAACTAGGTCATGAGGAAGCTTGCTGATAAAGCCTACAGTATCGGATAAAGCAATCCTTCTGCCATCCTCCAGGCTTATGGCTCTAACAGTGGTATCCAGGGTAGCAAAGAGCATATCTGCTTCTAATACTCCTTCTTTTGTTATTGTATTAGAGGAAGATATGTCACAGAGCTTATTTCTTAAGGTGGATTTACCAGCATTGGTATAGCCTACGATAGCTACATTGCTTATATTTCCTTTTGCTCTTCTGGTCTTCTGTACAGTTCTCTGCTCTATGGTTTTTCGAAGCTCATTTTTTATTTCTTCAATCCTGGTTTCTATATGCCGTCTATCGGTCTCCAGCTTTTTTTCTCCAGGACCTCTTGAGCCAACTCCTCCCTTTAAGCCAACACCGCCCTTTATTCTTGAGAGGTTTGCCTTGGAATCTCTAAGCCTTGGGAGCTTATGATTCAGCATAGCTAGCTCTACCTGAAGTATGCTTTCCTTGCTCTTAGCACGTCTTGCAAAGATATCTAATATTAAGGTAGTTCTATCGATTACCTTACAGCTCAAGGCTTCCTCTAGGTTTCTTACCTGAGACCCTGAGAGCTCATCGTCAAATATTACTACATTAGCATTTTGCAGCTGCCTTAGGTGGGCTATTTCCTGAATCTTACCCTGACCTGCATAGTAAGCTGAATTTACCCTACTCTTTTTTTGTAGGACAGAGTGTACAGGCAGTACATTGCAGGCTTCTGCAAGACCAGCCAGCTCCTCAAGGCTTTCTTCGCTATCAGTTCCAACGAGAATAGCTCTTTCTTCCTGAAGAGTATCCTCTTTTATAGCAGTGAGGGCTTTTTCTGTATAGGCTATTGCTTCTATAAAGTTCAAGGTGAGAGCTTTTTTAAGGCTCAGGCTACTAAGTTCCTTAAAAGTGAGAGTACTATTAGTAACCTCACATATGCCTATATTAATTTTTACAGAGTTAATATCTTCGTTAACTCCTATAGCGACTATAGCATCAAGCTTTAGGTTCAACAGTGCAGAAGTGTCCATGGAGGAAAGTCTGCTGTCACCGGAAGGGTGGCTATGGACTACTCTATAGCCACTTAGTCTTCTGCCGCTAGCTTCTATGGCAGGGATTTCAGCACTGCTAATCTTTCCTACGGATATACCAGTGATCTTACCTCTTCTGTTTATTACCACGCAGAGCTCTTTTTTTATTAAGGCTGTAATAGAATTTATCTCCTCTACTAACTCCTGAGAAAAATACATATCATTATCTATAACCAAATCATATAGGCTTTCAATCCTATCAAGTATTGTCTTTTTAATTCCATCAATATTTCCTGTTATCATATATACCTCCTGAAAAATACTTTTTATTTTTCTCCAATTATCTTTTATATAAAAAATCTCATATCCATTTTTTTGACCTCCTGATAAAAAATAACCTTATGGTCTTTGAATTTTACTATCTTATTCTCATCTTTATCTCCCCCTAAGGTGTTTTTTTATGGCAGCCTTGAGCTGTATATAATAAAAACCGCAGAAACACAGAGAATAGAACAAATCTATCAACTGCACTGCGGTAAAAATAAAAAACCCCAGATTTTCTCTGCGGCATTAATGCTCTAAATCTATAACTATAATAGCTAAGAAGGTCTTAGCTTATAGATAGCTGAAGAAGCTTCTTAAGAAATAGATTCATAAAATATAAAAACCGCAGATAAAGGTCTGCGGTCAAATTATTTGCAAAGTTAAAAAACATAGGATACTAAGAACAAGTATACCTAATTTACTGACAGCAGACTGCATATTCTGTTTTGTGTGTTGTTTATGATTCTATCTTTGTAAATTAACATTTTACAGTCTCCTTTCAGGAACAATAATATATACCTACATTATAAATGATATTTTAGGAATTGTATATAGTTTTTGAAAAATAAGGTATTTTTATTATTTTGGGTAGTTAGTAAGCTTATATATAGTTAATAAAATGTGCATAATTAATGAATAAATTTTTAATA
>JAEXSY010000510.1 GCA_023440105.1 Bacillota bacterium | reverse complement strand
GCTAACAGGTTGGCTTTGTGAGGTTACTGAAATGCAAATTCCTTTTTTGATGTCAAATTTTAAGGTGTTTGCTCCAGCATATATATTATCTGGTGCTATTGCAGGTGGGATGTGTGGAGTATTGCATCTCGAAATGCCATCTGACCTTGGTGGTATATTTACAATGTTAATGTCAAACAGTATACCTAAAATGATAATATGTTCATTGATACAAGCTGGTATAGTTGTTTTATGGGTATTCTTATTTAAAAAAGACTTGCCCCCAGAAGAATCGGGAATAGGGTTGCAGGAATAGTAAGTTAATTAGGAGAGATGAATAATGGTAAATTACTCTACAGTTGTCCAGAATGAATCAGGTATTCATGCCAGACCAGCTAAAGTATTAGTTAATGAAGCAAAAAAGTATAAATCAGAAATCAAAATAAAAGCAAATGGAAAAGTAGTAAATGCAAAAAGCATTATATCTGTTATGACTCTTGGAGCAATTAAAGGAACACCTGTTGAGTTAACTTTTTCTGGAGAAGATGAGGAATTTGCTTATAACTCAATAAAATCCTTGTTTGATAACAATTTGTATGAATAAGAAAGTTGTTTCATTATAGCATGATTTTGATAAGCAGAAGTAAGAAAGAAGTGATATACATGAAAATATTGGTAGCGTGTGATTATTATGTAAGACCGGAAATGTTAGATAAGGTAATAGAGTTAAAAAAATATGGCTGCGAAGTTGAAGTGTTTAATAATAGAAAGTTAGCTACTGACGAAGAAGTTACAGATGTGATGTTAAAAACAGAGCAAGAAGGCCCTGAGTCTGTAAGTGCCGGAGAAGAGTTTATCAAAGCAGTAGAGGATGTAGATATACTAATGGTACATCTAACGCCGGTAAATAAAGAGGTAATAGATTCAGCGAAAAAATTAAAGCTCGTGGGAGTAATGAGGGGCGGTTGTGACAGTGTTAACGTTGAGCTTTTAGCGAAAAAAAATATACCAGTAGTAAATGCTCCTTGGAGAAGTTCCTATGCTGTTGCTGATTTTACTGTAGGAATGATACTTTCTGAAACAAAAAATATAGCAAAAAGCCATCATAAGCTAATGGAAGGTAATTGGTCGAAAGACTATCCAAATAACAAAAATTATACAGACATGAGGAATAGGACAATAGGAATTATCGGTTTTGGGTATATAGGGCAGCTGGTAGCAAAAAATTTAAGTGGATTCGGTAGCAAAATACTTGTTCACGACCCTTTTATGGATAATGATTGTATAGAATCTATGGGATATAAGCCTGTAACTATTGAAGAGCTTCTAAAAAGTTGTGATGTTGTAACGCTTCACCTAAGATGTTCTGAAAAGACAATGAATTTCATAGGAGAAAAAGAGCTTTCTATGATGAGGCCTGATGCAACCTTAATCAATACAGCTAGAGCAGGATTGATTAATCAAGAAGCTCTGATAGACGCATTGAAGAATCATAGGATATTAGGTGCGGCAATAGATGTATATGAGGAAGAGCCATTATCAGCAGATAATCCTTACAGAAGTCTCGATAATATTACACTTACTCCACATTTGGCAGGTACATCCAATGATACATTTACGAATGGGTTAGAAATTGTTACTGAGAATGTGTATAGATACCTTAAGGGTGAAGAACTTAAATGTAAGGTAAAGTAAATTAAGTCGAAGTCTAAGTAAGCGTTTATTAAATTTGTTATTAGAAAGAGGAGGCTTAAACATGCTAGTAACAATGAAAGAAATATTAGATAAAGCAAGTGAAGATAATTACGCTGTAGCAGCTCCAAACATATTCAGTGAATTGGACGCACGTGCTTATATTGAAGCTGCTGAGGAGCTGAAGTCTCCATTGATAATTGACTATTGTTATGGACATAATGCTGATACTTATTTTATTGGTGATATGTGCAGAAAGCTAGCAATGCAATCCTGTGTGCCAATAGCAATAAATCTTGATCATGGTGGACCAAAGGAACACATTATTGAAGCTATAAGAGCAGGATTTACATCCGTAATGGTAGATCGTTCTTCACTTCCATTTGAGGATAATGTAAAACAGGTAAAGGAGATAGTTGACATTGCACATTCCGTAGGGGTTTCAGTAGAAGCAGAGCTTGGACATGTAGGACAGGCAAATAGTTATTCTACTGATAGAGATGCAGCTTTAACAAGTGTTGAAGAATCAATTAAGTTCATAGAGATGACAGGAGTAGATTGCCTTGCTGTAGCCATTGGTACGGCACATGGCGCTTACCCAAAGGGATTTGTACCGTACATAGATTTCGATAGATTAAGAGAGATAAAGGTTGCAAATCATAACTTTCCATTAGTCCTTCATGGCTCTTCAGGAACAGCTCATAAGGATTTGCAGAAGGTTTGTTCCATGGGAATAAATAAAGTAAACATAGCAAATGACCTTTGCAGAGCAGCAGCTACAGCATTACAATCTGCTAATTTAGAGGGCCAAGCAGCTTATGACGTGTATAAGGTAGCAAGAGAAGGAGCAAAGTCAAAGCTTATTGAAATGATAAAAATTTACGGATCTGAAGGGAAGGCTTGGGTTCCAGATTGTAAGGGGATTAAGAAGGGTGTTAATTCTATGGAGGAATAGAACATAATAACAGAAGGGGTAATATCATACACAAGGAGTCTGTGAAGATAATGACTTATTGACAAATACTTTATCCTATGAAAAGTAAGCTTGAAAATACATTATATATTCCCTATTTTGTAAAAATTATATATTGCCAATAGGCTTAGGTAATTTTGCAAGTTAGAAATGAACACACAGCTTTCTATGATAATAAACCATAGGAGGCTGTTTTTTTGAGTAAGCATAAAGAGAGAACTGATGAAGGTTTATAATTACAATTTTTAGGAGGTTTTAAAGAATGAATTTTACATTAACTCAAAAAGTGAAAGTATTGTCAGGAATAGGTTGCATAGAAAATATTGGAGCTCTTGTCAGCGAAGCTAGATATAAAAAGGCATTTCTTGTTTTTGGATATGGATTTAGGGAAACAGGAATAATAGATATAATAGAGAAATCCTTAAGTGAATCTAAAATAGACTATGTGGAGTATGAGAAAGTTGTACCTAATCCAACCTGTGATATAGTTGATGAAGGTGCGAAAATATGTAAAGAAGAAGGCTGCGACTGTGTTATTGCTGTGGGTGGAGGAAGTGCAATAGATACTGGCAAGGGGATTAATATTTTAAGGTTTAACGAAGGTAGCATATTAAAATATACAACAGCTCCAATTGCTCCTTGCAAAGGCTTTATATCAGTTCCAACAACTTCTGGTACTGGTTCTGAGTTATCTCAGGGTGCAATAATAAGCGATAACAGAAATAATATGAAAATGCTAATTCCTACAGATAGCTTTGTAGAAGAGTATACTATCTTAGATCCAAATCTTACAGTTGGAATGCCGAAGGAATTAACCATGATGACCGGACTTGATGCTTTTTCTCATGCTGCAGAAGCATACACCTCATCCAAGGCAAATCCTATAACAGACTTGATTTGTGAAAAAGTTATGGAAACAGTAGTTGAGTATCTACCTGTAGCCGTAAAAGGTGGAAAGAACATAAAGGCTAGAGATAAAATGCTCAATGCTGCTTCTCTAGGAGGATGGGTTCTTTATTGTTCATCAGACCATATAGGACATTCAATTGCTCATATTATAGGGGCAAAATGTCATATAATTCATGGCGCTGCCTGTGCCTACGGGCTTCCTGCAGTACTAAGATTTATTGCGGATGCAGTTCCAGGTAAGGTAAAGGCAATAGGGAAAATTTTAGGTGCAGACTATGATGGAAGTGAATCATTTAAGGAAATTGGAGAAAAGGCAGCAGATGCATATATTTCTTTTAGAGACGATGTATTAGGGCTTAAGTCAATAAAAGAAAGCAATTATTATGAAAGTATGCTGGGTGAAATGATTGAATGTTTTGTCAATGATCCGTTTGTGGATATGTCTCCAAAAAATATTACCAGAGATGATGCAGAAACTATGCTTAAGGATTCTCTAAACCTATAATATAAAGATAAAGAGGCACATAATTAACATATTTTTTATCTTAATGGTACAATGATTATTTTAAAAGAGGACTATACAAGCTTATATAATTTTAAGCTTCATAGTCCTTTTGTTTTAATAATTAAATAGTATTATTGAGGAAGGAAGAATCTCTTTAGAAATTATACGTTGTATAAAAGATAGGTAGTAATTTAATAAGCTTTTGAGGTTATGATGATAATTGTATATAATTAGAAATAGAGAATTGTTAGAGCTTAAAGGGTGATTACAATTAATTTGAATTGAGAAGAAATGAGGTGAGGATATGCAGGATGAATATTGGAATGTTTATGA
>JAEXSY010000505.1 GCA_023440105.1 Bacillota bacterium | reverse complement strand
GCTAAGCAGGCACCTATTGCTGTAAAGCTCAGCAAAGCTGCAATAAACAGAGGGATGCAGATGGATATGGATACTGCTATAAGCTATGAGGCAGAGGTCTTTGGAGAATGCTTTTCCTCACAGGATCAAAAAGAAGGAATGACTGCTTTTGTAGAAAAGAGAGCGGAAAAGAACTTTCAAAATAAATAGCATCAAATATTAGGGGGTATAACAAATGGAATTTAGCTTATCCAAAGAGCAAGAACTTATAAAACAGATGGTCAGAGATTTTGCAATGAATGAAGTTGCTCCTATAGCAGCTGAAATCGATGAAACTGAAAGATTTCCTATGGAAAATGTTGAAAAAATGGCCAAGTACGGTCTAATGGGTATTCCTTTTTCTAAGGAATATGGCGGTGCTGGTGGGGATTATTTGTCCTACATACTTGCAGTTGAGGAGCTATCAAAGGCTTGTGGTACTACAGGGGTTATTCTATCAGCTCATGTATCTTTATGTGCAGGAGTTATAGAAGCCTTCGGTACACCAGCACAGAAAGAGAAATATCTAACACCTTTAGCAAAGGGAGAAAAAATCGGTGCTTTTGGCCTTACAGAGCCTAATGCTGGTACTGATGCTGCTGGACAGCAGACGGTAGCAAGACTTGAAGGAGATCATTATGTACTTAATGGTTCAAAAATATTTATTACCAACGGTGGATACGCTGATACCTTCATTATATTTGCAATGACCGATCGCTCTAAGGGAACTAAGGGAATAAGCGCCTTTATAGTAGAAAAGAGCTTCCCTGGCTTCTCTATAGGTAAAATAGAGAATAAGCTTGGTATAAGAGCTTCTTCTACAGCAGAGCTGATCATGGAAAACTGCATAGTTCCTAAGGAAAACCTCATAGGACAAGAAGGCAGGGGCTTTGGTATTGCTATGAAGACTCTTGATGGAGGAAGAATAGGTATAGCAGCTCAGGCTCTGGGAATAGCAGAAGGGGCATTAGAGGAAGCTGTTAAATACATGAAGGAAAGAAAGCAGTTTGGTAAGCCATTATCAGCCTTCCAGGGACTACAATGGATGGTAGCAGATATGGATGTTAAGGTAGAAGCAGCTAGATATTTAGTGTATAAGGCTGCCTGGAATAAAATGAATAAGCTTCCTTATAGCGTAGAGGCAGCTAGAGCTAAGCTATTTGCTTCTGAAGTAGCTATGGAGGTTACTACAAAGGCAGTTCAGCTCTTTGGTGGCTATGGCTATACTAAGGATTATCCAGTAGAAAGAATGATGAGAGATGCAAAGATAACAGAAATCTATGAGGGTACCTCACAGGTTCAAAGAATGGTTATCGCTGGCAACGCTTTAAAATAAGGGGGCAGTCTAATGAATATCATAGTGTGTGTTAAACAAGTACCTGATACAGCAATAGTAAAAATAGATCCAAAGACTGGTACATTAATAAGAGAAGGAGTACCTTCAATAATAAATCCTGAGGACAAGCATGCTTTAGAAGAAGCACTTGCTCTTAAAGATAAATATGGAGCTCATGTAACAGTAATAAGCATGGGACCTCTTCAGGCAAAGGATGCTTTAAGAGAAGCCCTGGCTATGGGAGCTGATGAAGCTGTTCTTATCACTGACAGAGCCTTTGCTGGTGCAGATACCCTAGCTACCTCCAAAGCCTTAGCTGGAGCTATAAGAACCCTGGGAGATTTTGATATAATATTTGCAGGAAGACAGGCTATTGATGGGGATACCGCACAGGTTGGACCAGAACTCGCTGAGCACTTAAATCTTCCTCAAGTTACCTATGTACAGGAGGTAAAGGTTGAAGGAGACCACCTTCTTATAAACAGGGCTCTAGAGGATGGCTATGAAATAATAAAGGTAAATAAGCCTGTTGTTTTAACAGCTATCAAGGAATTAAATGAGCCAAGATACATGCATGCAGCCTTAATATTTGAATCTGCTAATAAAGAAATCAGAATAATGACTGCCGATGAAATGGATGTAGACAAAAAAGAGCTTGGACTATCAGGATCACCTACCAAGGTTAAAAAATCCATGACTAAGGAAGCTAAAGGTCAGGGTGAGATAGTAAATCTTCCACCACAGGAAGCAGCAAGCTATCTGCTGAAAAAAATGAAAGAAAGGCACTACATCTAGCTAAGAGGGGGTAAAAATAATGAATATTGCTGATTACAAGGGCGTATGGGTTTTTGCAGAGCAGAGAGAAGGTAAGCTTCAAAAGGTTTCCCTTGAGCTCTTAGGTGAAGGTAAAAAAATAGCTGATAAACTTGGTGTTAAGCTTACAGCACTTTTATTAGGTGACAAAATAGAGAGTTTAGCAGAGGAATTGGTAGCACATGGTGCTGATGAGGTGCTAATTGCAGACCATCCGCTACTTGCTCATTATACTACAGACGGTTATACTAAAGTTATAAGCGATTTAGCTACAGAGAGAAAACCAGAAGTTATGTTCATAGGTGCAACCTTTATAGGAAGAGATTTAGGGCCTAGAGTTGCGGCAAGATTAGGGACAGGATTAACTGCAGACTGTACTTCCTTAGATGTAGATCCTGATACAAAATTCCTGCTTGCAACAAGACCTGCCTTTGGAGGAAATCTTATGGCTACAATAGCCTGTGAGGCTCACAGACCGCAGATGGCTACTGTAAGACCAGGGGTTTTTGAAAAGAATAATAATCCTTCCAGTGAAGCTACTATTGAAAAGGTTGAGGTTAATTTAAAGCCTGAGGACATTAGAACTGAAATTGTTGAAGTTCATAAGGAGCAAAAGGAAATAGCCGATATTGCTGAAGCAAATATAATAGTTTCCGGTGGTAGAGGTGTTGGTGCTAAAGAGAACTTCAAGCTTTTAGAGGATTTAGCTGAGGCACTAGGAGGAACTGTTGGAGCCTCTAGAGCAGCAGTAGACAGCGGTTGGAGAGAAAAGGATTATCAGGTTGGACAAACAGGAAAGACAGTAAGACCTACTATATACATTGCCTGTGGTATTTCTGGAGCTATACAGCATTTAGCTGGAATGCAGGATTCGGATTACATTATTGCTATCAATAAGGATGAAAGTGCACCTATCATGAAGGCTGCAGATTTAGCTATCGTTGGAGATTTAAATAAAGTAATTCCTGAAATTATTGCTCAGGCTAAGGCTATGAAGGAATAAAGTTAATATAGGAGGGATTTATTAATGGAAAAAATATTTGTTTTAGGTGCTGGAACCATGGGTTCAGGAATAGCTCAGGCTTTTGCACAAAAGGGCTATGAGGTTATACTTAGAGATATCAAGGATGAATTTGTAGACAGAGGACTTGCAGGAATAGGAAAAGGTCTTGGTAAATTAGTTGCTAAGGGCAAGCTTACTGAAGAGGACAAGGAAGCAATAC
>JAEXSY010000487.1 GCA_023440105.1 Bacillota bacterium | reverse complement strand
GCTAAGGATACGGTTCTAAGTCCCGAGCCACATACCATATTAATGGTCATGGCTGGAACTTCTACTGGAAGCCCTGCCTTTACTGCAGCCTGCCTTGCAACATTCTGTCCAAGTCCGGCCTGGATTACGTTACCCATTAAAACTTCATTTACTTCTTCAGGCCTTATTCCTGCCCTTTTTATTGCTTCCTTAATAACCACAGCTCCTAAATCAGCTGCAGATACATCCTTAAGGCTTCCACCAAAAGAACCAACAGCAGTTCTAACTGCGCTAGCTATAACAACCTCTCTCATACGAAAATAACCTCCTAAATCGTATATTAAAACTTTATCTTAATAATTTTGAAAATTATCTATATACTTATGAAAATATTTACTATTTCTTATACAAGTAATTATTATATAAATTCCTAAGAATCTAACTCCTAAAAACTAATTTTTATCTACTGTACGTTTAAAACATTTAATAAAATTTTATAAAATATCATATGACAATAATGATTTTATCTCCATATTTATAATAGATAGTCTGATATATAACTTTAATATAAATTCCTTTTTAAATGATTATTCTAATAAGACAACAAATGTAACAACTTCATCTGTAGCTAATAACTCATCTTTCCCTGAAGCTTTAATAGTTATTTTTGCTTGATTTGGAGTTTTTGAAACAATACCATTGATTAATTTTTTTCATCTACTTTTTTTATCTTTATAAATAATGTATATATTAGATTTGCCAGTATTGTTTTTTATCACTTGGACAATCTTTTTAGATATTATAAGTTCTCATTTTTACTATCATAGTCCACAATCTCATTAATGATAGCCTCTTTTTGATTCTGTAAATATGTAGTATCTACATATTCTTTTTTCAAGCGAAAATACGAATAAAAGAAAAATAAAGCTGCTAGTCCAAAACCAATAATGATGTTAGTTAAGGTTTGGCCTGCACAAACACAATACAGAATATATATAGAAGAAACTATAGACAAAGCACACAATGCATAATAATAAGTCAAGCGCATATGAATAATTGATTTTTTCCAATGTCCCAAATGTTTCTTCGGGAGTGAAATGCATTTAAAATTAGCATACAATATTATTAAATAAGCCGAAATATTTGAATAAGCTATTACTGTGTCAAATGATATATCAAATAAAATAGGAATCATGACACAAAAATACATTGTTATTACACCAACATATGGCCATCCATTTTTTGTTTTCTTTTTGAATACTGAAGGTAGCCACCCTTCTTCTGCTAGCTGCTCAAATGGATAGCGAAATATTGTTATATTACTTATCAAAGACGTAATCAATGCAAAAATAGCACCTCCAAAAACAAACACAACGAACAGCCCATAAGGGAATATTTCATTAGCAACTGCGGTAAAATCTTTAGATGATGCTATATCAACAGTAGTAACTCCACTAGCAACTAAAACAATGAGCGCGTAAAAAATTGAAATCAAAAGCAGAACAACCAAGATAGCTTTTGGAATCGTTTTTGTTGATTCATCAACTTCAGATGCAAGTCCTACTGCTGTAACTGCAGGCCCTTGGAAAGCCCATATAGATACACCAATAGCTGCAGAAAACCCCGAAAATCCATTTAAGAAAAAAGTTGAATCATTTAAATAGCTACTATAGTCTACCTTAGGCAAACCAGCAAAAATAAAAAGAGCTAATGAAATAAGTAGTATAATTGTAAAAACGCTCTGAAACTTAGCAACGAATTTTGTACCAAAGTAATTAAGACCAAAGAAAAAAGTCAAAATTAATATGGCAATTAGCTTAGAATAATCAGAAAATCCTGTGATTACAGAAGATGCATATATAACTGTAGAGGTAGCATACCCAGATAACGTCAAGCAAGACAGCAACCATATCATTCCATATACCCCAGAAATAAGTGGCGAGGAGAGAAACGCTATCTGACTGTAATCTCCTCCTTTTAAGGGGAATAGTGAAGAAACCACAATATTATAGAGTTGGCTGCAAGCAACAACAAGAGCTGCAATAAATATTGCAACTACGGCAGACTTTCCAGTATAACTGATAGATATAGGAAGTAGAACAAACAGTCCTGAACCAATGGAACCACCAATAATATACCAATATAACTCCAATTTTGTTAGCTTTTTCGAATTCATTTTTACTTTCACCTCATATGAAATAAAAATTATTATAAATACACTTTACCTTTTTTAATCTTTAGAATACCTACTTGATTCAAATAATAGATACGTGCTGATGTCGCTTCACGAAGATAAGGATCTTCTAAAAAAGAGCTTCTTTCAATCCCTATTTCTCTCATAAAAAGAGTTATCAATTCTTCAAAATCTATTGAGCTTATAACGAATTTTTGCAGTTCTGCAAGTATCTCACACTCCTTTTCCATATTTAAATTAATTACTTCAGTAAGCTTTGAAATAGGTACTACACCTCTATGAGAAATCACAAAAAATGGGCACTTTAACTTACCAATTTTTTTTATACTTTCAAAAGCTTGCTGTACATCTACCATATAAGGCATTCTTGACGCCTTAATGAGTCTTTTTGTCATAACTGCATCGCCTAAGCAACACACATTATCTGGAGTTATAATTGCTAAATGTCCTTTTGTATGGCCTGGCGTAGGCATTACTTTAAATTGTACACCATCAACATTTACGACCCCTTCACTTTCAATTACTGTATACATACCTTCAGGAATCTGTGTAGTTCTAATTTCTTCTATGCTAGCGTAAAATTTTGCATTGAATCGTTTAAGTAGTTCACGGTTGTTTGCTGTATGATCACTATGAAGATGAGTATTAATTACAGCACGTACACTTATATTTCTCTCTTCTAGTTCTGTTAAAAAATCAAAACGCTCTTTTTCACCAGAGTCAATTAGCACAATTTCATTTTCAGAAATCCAATATACTGTAACCAGCGTTTTCCCAATACTTATATAACCTGTATTTACAAGAAGTGGAGTAAAATTATAGAATAATCTACTTCTAGTATGGTATTTATCAATTTCTCTTTTCTCACAATAAGCCATTTGTAGCTGCGGTCCAGTAATAAATTTATCTCTCAGTTTAAAACTAGATTCGTTTATTAAAATTTCTGTTTTATTGTTTTTCATCTATGATATACACTCGTCTTATTAATACTATTGGGCCTGAAAGACTATCAGGCCCTATGTTTAGAATATATTGAGTCTTATAACGGAAGAAACCACAATCCCATTGCAACAGTATTCATAATTATTCTGTAAGCTATTATTCTGTAAGCTATTTTCCTGTAAAGTAAGGCTTTCTTTTTTCGATAAATGCTGTCGTTGCTTCAACAAAGTCTTCAGAAGCTCCACACGCTAACATACTTTCAGCTTCAGAATTCTCATATTTAGGATAAATATCTTCAAAGAAAGTTTCCCAAAACACTTTCTTTTGCTGCCCATATGCAAAAGTTGGCCCTACCGCAAGTCTCTTTGCAAAAGTATAAGTTTCTTTTAGTAAATCTTGAGCCACTACAACTTTTGTGGCTAACCCCAATAGTTCAGCTTCCTCTGCACTAATTTTATTACCTAGCATCATAATTTCTTCCATCTTATTAAATCCAACTAGCCTAGCCAAATTCAGAATAATCCCTGTATCTCCAGATGCAGCTATTTTAATAAAAGCTGGGGTAAATACTGCTTTTGAAGATATAATTCGAAAATCACATGCTGCGGCTAAAGAAAAACCTGCACCTGCCACAGCCCCATTAATCATAGCTATAATCGGCTTTGGGCATTTACGAGCAGCAACTGACATTTTTCCGATTTTGATGAGACCTTCTTTTGTACCCAACGGATTTTTAACTTCAGCACCATCATCCCCCATCATTGTTCCAATATCACCACCTGCACAAAATGCACGGCCTTCTCCAGTCACAATAACACAACGGACATCCTCACGTTCACCACATTGATTAAATATATTAACAAGTTCACCGTACATTTCATCATTCAATGAGTTCATTACTTCAGGTCTATTAATCGTAATTGTTGCTATTCCATCCTGTATTTCAAACAAAATTGTTTTATACATTTGTAAGTCCTCCTATTTCAAACCAAAAAAGTTACTTAACGCCCATTGAATTGTGGAAGACGTTTTTCGAAGAATGCTTTTGTCCCTTCCTCACAATCCTCGGTGGTTGACAGATAGTTAAAAAAGATACTTTCTGTTTCTAGCCCAGTTTTTAAGTCTGTATCCATAGACATATTAATAGCTTTTTTAGCAAGAGAGATGCTAAGTGGTGCTTTGTTTGCCAGTTCTGTTGCCACTTCTATCGCTTTGTCCATAAGTATTTCTCTAGGCACAACTTTATATACTAAACCCATTTCCATTGCTTCTTTAGCAGATATAGGCTTACCCGTTAGTATAATATACTTAGCTCGGCTTAAACCAACGAGCCTTGACAGGCGCTGTGTCCCCCCAAAACCAGGCATTACACCCAATCCAAGTTCCGGTAATCCAAACTTCGCTTTATCTGACGCTATGCGGATATCGCAGGCAAGTGATAATTCAAATCCTCCACCAAAGGCATAACCGTTTATCGCTGCAATTACTGGTTTTCCCATATGTTCTAATTTATAATATGCATCGCTACCTATATTATCAAGAACAATAGGACCTTCGGAATCAGTAAACTCACTTACATCAGCTCCTGCTGAAAAAGCTTTTTCACCGGCTCCGGTAATAATAATTACACGAATATCATTACATTTCTCTGCATAGACTGCAAAGTCATACAACTCTTGACAACAAGCAGTACTTAAACTGTTATGTTCTTCTGGCCTATTTAATGTATATATACAAATTCCATTCCTGATTTCTAGAGTCGCGTTTTTACATTCGAAGCTTTTGGTCACGATAATTATCCTTTCTATGAAAATATTAAAGCATTTCCCAAATTCCAGCAGCACCCATTCCGATACCAATACACATTGTTACCATACCGTACTTTCCTCCAGTACGCTCAAGCTCAGAAAGTATTTTACAGCTAAGAATAGCTCCAGTAGCACCGAGGGGATGTCCCAAAGCAAGTGCGCCACCATTGGGATTAACTTTATTTTTGTCCATCCCAAGTTTGTTCATACTATATATAGCTTGAGAAGCAACTGCTTCATTTAATTCAATTACATCCATGTCTTCAAGTGCTAAGTTACAGGTTTTAAGCACTTTAGGAACAGCTACAATCGGTCCAATACCCATAACGGTTGGATCAACTCCGCTAACAGAAAATCCCAAGAATTTAGCAATAGGTTTAATCCCTAATTCTTCCGCTTTTTCTGCTGACATCATAACAACGAAACCACAACCATCACTTCTCTGAGAAGAAGTAGCAGCTGTAACTTGACCATCTTCACGGAATGGAGATTGTAAAGTGGCAAGTTTTTCCATGTTAGTTGAGGGTCGAATGCCCTCGTCTTTTGTGCAAACCACAGTATTGCCTTCCAAATCCGTTACTTCAATAGGTATGATTTCTTTATCAAACTTACCTGTTGCTTGTGCTGCTGCTGCTTTACTATGGCTTTCTACAGCTAAGGCATCCATTTCTTCGCGAGAAATGTTGTATCTGTCAACTACATTTTCAGCTGTCTCCCCCATAGCCATATAAGCTCCGGGGGACTGTTTGTCTAATAATGTGTCAACAAAATATCTTTCATTTATGACTGAATCAAATGACATTTCTTCTATTCCACCAGCAACTATTACATCAGCTTCTCCCACCTTAATCACATTGGCTGCTGTTGCGATGGCTTGAAGACCTGATGAGCAAAAACGATTAACTGTTTGCCCAGCTACAGACTCTGGCAAGCCAGCCCTAAGAGTAATATAGCGACCAATATTTCCTCCTTGAGGTCCTTCTGGTGTACTGCAACCTACAACTAAATCATCTATATCTGCCGGATCAAGCTGTGGAACACGTGCAAGAACTCCCTTTAAAGTCTGGGTGGCGAGCTCAACTGGATGAACATTCGCATAGGAACCTTTATTAGCCCTACCTATCGGTGAACGCCCATATGCCACTACAACAGCATCTCTTAATTTTTTATCCATAATAATTACTCCTTTATCTATATTCTAGTAAGTTACTGATTACGTTTATTCATAATCATAGAAGCCTTTCTTTGTTTTCGGACCTAGCATATTAGCCTTATACATCTTTTCTATCAAATCATATCCAGGTACTTTAACTCCTGTTTCCTCAAAAGTACGCTTGTTTGCTAAATAGGAAATGTCAATACCTGCAAAATCTGTTGTGCGGAAAGGTCCCATAGGGTGTCCTAATCCTAATTCTGATGCTTTGTCAATATCCTGTGGAGTGGCAATTCCTTGTTCAGCCAACCTAAAGGCCTCAAAGGAAATTGCATCAAGCAATCTATTAGCAATAAATCCTTCAATCTCTTTATGTACCCAAATTGGTTCTTTTCCAGTTTTACGAGAAAAATCAATAAGAGTAGTTATAGTGTCATCACTAGTATGCTCCCCTTGAACAACCTCTGTCAACTTCATAACAAGTGCAGGATTAAAATAATGAAGATTACAAAGACGGCTTGGATTATCCACTATATCTGCAAATCTTGATGATGGTATATAGCTAGAATTAGTGGCTAAAATAGTATCTTTACCTACAATTTTATTTAGATTCTCAAAGAGTTGCCTCTTTACATCAACATCTTCAATAATAGCTTCAATAACTAAGTCTGCATTTTCAGCCGCTTCTTGTAATGTTTTAACAACATGATATCTCTCATGAGCTTTATCAGCATCCTCTTGCGTTAATTTGCCTTTCTTTACACGTTTAGCTAAATAGTCACTTGCCCATGAAGATGCTTTTTCTAAGGTAGGTTCAAAGCTGTCTGTAACATATACATCATAACCATTAATAGCAGTGTTCAATGCAATTTGACTTCCCATTGCACCTGCCCCGACTACACATACTTTTTTTATCTCCATACTAAACACTCCTTTATATTATAGATATATTAACTACTTAGTAGCATTCCACTCTGCTTCTAATTCTTCTACTTCATCCTTAGTAAGTCCATACTTTGTAAGAACCTCTACATTATGCTCACCTAAAGCTGCACTTTTACCCATTTTAACCTCACACTTAGAAAAATGATGCCAAGGCCCCCTCGCTTTAATAGACTTAATCCCTTTTTCTTGAATATAGTTTGGCATAGGTAGATCAGTAATAGCACCTCTTGCAATCAATTGCTCATCATTAACTAACTCAACAGCCGTCTTTACCTTTGAGCAAGGAACTCCAGCCTTGTCCATAATATCCACTGCTATGTTAATGTCATCGAATGTTGCTAGCCAATCCTCAGCCATTTGATTAAGTGCAATCCTGTTTTCATCCTTTGTACAAGCTTCGTAACTTATAAAACGTGGATCATCCAATAATTCAGGACGTCCTATTACACCAAGCATAATTTTAATCAACTTAAAATTAGCACAACTTATCATTACATATTGATTTCCTTTACCATGGAACATTCCAACCAAAGGAGCTAAGGAATCAAATCTACCACTTCTTGTTGGATTACCATTTCCAGTTGACGCCATCTCGAAAAAATCATTAAAGCTGAAAAGGCAATCAAGTAAAGCAATATCAATATACTGTCCCTCACCGGTATTTTTACGATGATATAGAGCAGCTGCAATTGTTGCAAAGGCATTTAAACCAGCAACATGATCACCAAGAGATGCACCGGCACGTGTAGGTACACCATCAGGCTCTCCACAGGTATCAGCCCAACCAGAATATCCCTGTGCTAAAAGATCATAGCCCGGTTTAGACCACATCGGTCCGGTTTGACCAAATGCTGAAACAGATAAATATATAATATTTGGATTGAATGCGACTACAGAATCATAGTCAAGTCCAAGTTTTTTCATTGTACCTGGGCGAAACGCTTCAATTACAACATCTGCTTCTGCAATCATTTTCTTACACAGTTCAATCCCTCTTGGATCCTTCGTTGAAATTGTAACAGATTTTTTTCCACGGTTATACCATGGGTAACATATTGGTACCTCGTAAACATCCCAAGCACGTGAATCGTCACCAAATATAGGCTTTTCAATTTTAATTACTTCTGCTCCGTAGTCTGCAAGTAAAGAAGCAGCTTCGGGACCCGCTACATTGTTAGAAAAGTCTAACACCCTAATTCCTTCAAAAATTCTACGCATAATAACCTCCTTTAATTTTAATATCCGGATTGTGGAGCCAGATGTCATATTATAAAGCAAGTTCCATGCCAAGTTATATATTGTAATTACAGTTAATTCTTAGGATATTTTTCTTATGTTTCAGTGTAAGTAAGATTTAATCTTATAAAAACTTGTGAAAATAGTGAAAACGTTATTTCACATAATAACTCTCTTTTTGTACAAGATAAATTAGATATACTTTAAAACTTTAGTGTAAATATGAGATAATTAAATCAAATTGTTAGCAGTAAAGAATCTATATAGTTTTTTTACGGCTAACAATTTAAAACTATATCATTACTTTAAAAATTTAAAGTACTCGGTCACTTAGCAGAGATAACTTGGTATAAAAATTGCTTTTTTATTATACTACTTACTAATTAATGAATGGGAGGAAGCATATGAATATGAAATTAATGTCTTCAAAGGAAGCCATTAGTCTTATCAATGAAGGAGATACCTTTATTACTTCTGGTTTTGTCTGCTCAATTTTGCCTGGAGAATTACTATTAGAAATTGAAAAATCTTTTCTTGAAACCGGTAAACCAAATAATCTTACTGCCATAAGTGCTGCAGGTATAGGTGATCCTTTAAACATAGAAAAATCAGGTTTCAATTGCATTGCTCATGAAGGACTCCTTAAAAGAGTGATAATGGGTCATTTTGCTGACAACTACAAGGTTGTAAACATGATAAATAAGAATCAAATTGAAGCATATAACCTACCTCAAGGTATTATAGGAAAATTGATGAGAAACATTGCAGAAGGAAAAGACGGCCTTCTCACTAAAATTGGCTTAGGTACCTATGTGGACCCCGATTACGGTGGTGCCAAATTAAATAATATAACAAAAGAGGATATAGTATTTAAAGAAAACTTTCGCAACGAAGAATACCTATTTTATAAAGCACCACCTATTAATGTTGCGTTAATTCGTGGAACAGCTGCCGATGAATTAGGAAATATTAGTTTTGAAGATGAAGTTTTACTGTCTACAGCACGGTATGCAGCCATGGCTGCCAAAGCTTGTGGTGGAAAGGTTATTGTTCAGGTAAGGGATTATGTTTCTTTTGGTTCTATACCTCCTAGAGATGTTGGAATAGCAGGAATTTTTGTTGATGCAGTTGTATTGACTGAAAATAAAGAGTTATACCATAAACAAACAGGGAAAAACTTCTATAATCCTGCCCTTAATGGTAAGGTAAGGGTTCCTTTAGAATCAATAACTCATTTACCATTGAATGAGAGAAAAATAGTAGCTAGACGTGCAGCTATGGAAGTCAATTCAAATTCAGTTGTAAATCTAGGTATCGGTATGCCGGAATGCGTATCAGGGATAATGGCAGAGGAAAGCTGTGCCGACCAAATCATTCTAACTATAGAAGCCGGAGGCATTGGAGGCATTCCCACTAGCGGGGATGATTTTGGTGCGACATTAAATGCTTGGGCTTTTGTTGACGAGATTACTCAATTTGACTTTTACCACGGTGGAGGGCTTGATATCACCTATTTAGGTTTTGCCGAAGTAAGCGGAAACGGTAATGTTAACTCAAGTAAATTTGGCGAAAAAATAACAGGCTGTGGTGGTTTTATTGATATTTCCCAAAGTGCTAAAAAAATAGTTTTCAGTGGTACTTTTACTAGTGGAGGTTTACGAACTTCGATAGAAAATGGAAAACTAAAGATATTAAAGGAAGGAAGAGCTAGAAAGTTTATAAAAAAAGTGAGCCATCTGACCTTTAATGGAGATCGCTCTTTCAAAAACGGACAGGATATACTCTTTGTAACAGAAAGGGCAGTATTTAAGCTTACTGAAAATGGCTTAGAACTAATTGAGATAGCACCTGGAATAGATTTAAAAAATGATATACTACAAAACATGGATTTTAAGCCTATAATATCTGAAAATCTAAAAGTAATGGATGAGAGAATATTTGTCAATAATATAATGGGATTAAAATCAAAGTTTCATAACTAGTTCGATTTATTTTGTATATGAAAAATCCTTAAAAAATCAATATTAATATGTGATTCTTTAAAAACTTATACAGATATGTATGAATAAGATTAGAAGTATATTATTGAATGGCCACTTATTACGGAAGGTTACTTCTGTAGTATTTTTTCGAGAGAATATCTGACTACTTAAATAACCTTACTAGTTAATATACTAATTTATCTATAAATTAAGTAATACACCAGTTGTCACAAACAGTAAATAGATTCCCCTTAGTGACAACTGGTTAATCTTTTATTCTACGAAGCAACTAACTTCTATTCGTCAAATTATATTTTTTCAGTCTATATTGAAGTGCACGTCGTGTAATTCCTAAATAACTTGCTGTCTTTTCACGATGCCCATCAAACCTGTCAAGTGCACTAAGCAGTTCTTTTAGCTCATCTACCTCATTTCCAGATTGATTAATATAAGAGCTTTGATCAATATAATTAGATCTATTTGTATTCATGGTAATTCTGGATGGCAAGTCTTTTTTTGTCAAATAGTTCCCATCGCATAATGCAATTGCACTTTCTAATGTATTCTCTAATTCACGCACATTTCCAGGCCAATCGTATCTATTTAAAGTCTCCCAAAATGTTTCATCTGTAATAAGCTTAGGTTTCCCTTGTATCTTTTCAAAATGCTCGATAAAATGATTTGCCAAAATAGGAATATCTTCTTTATGATAACGAAGAGGAGGTAATTCAATTGAGATCACATTTAATCGATAAAATAAGTCCTCCCTGAAAGTTTTATTTGCTATAGCTTCCTCAATATTTATATTAGTAGCTGCAACAATTCTTGCATTCATTGTATGCTTTTTTTCACCTCCTACTCTATAAAAAGCCCTCTCCTGTAGCACAAGCAGTAGTTTAGTTTGCAAATCCATTGAAAGGTTTCCAATCTCATCAAGAAAAATGAAACCATCACCTGCTAATTCAAATTTACCGCATTTTGATTTGTTCGCTGAGGTAAATGCACCTTTTTCATATCCAAATAATTCACTTTCAATCAAATTTGGATTAAAGGAAGAACAATCAGCTTGCATAAATGGCAAATGGTTACGATTACTTCTTTTATGTAGCTCTCTTGCAACTACACCTTTTCCAGTTCCACTTTCTCCGGTAATTAAAACTGTGGTTGGTAAATCCTTTATTTTATCGATTTTATTAAGAATATCTTTAATAATAGGAGAATCACCTAATAATTCTATTGATGTTTCCTTGTCTTTAAGTATTCCCTTGCTACTTAGTATTTCCCTTGAAAGGAGAAGTTTATTTAAACTTTGTATCAGCACATTATTATCAAAGGGTTTAGATATATAATCATCGGCACCTAATTTCATTGCTCCTACAGCCCCTTCAATACTAGCATATGCAGTTATAATTATTACTTTTGTGTATTTACTCTTTAGCTTAACAGCTTTAATGATATCCATACCGTCTTTTAATGGCATCTTCATATCAGAAATTACAGCATCGAAAGTAACTTGCTGAATAATATCAATTGCAGATTGACCATTATCTACACTTGTAACTTCATACCCAACAGACTTTAATTCTTTTTCAAGTACCATTCTAATGATTTTTTCATCTTCTGCAATTAAAACTTTCGGCATCAATATACCTCCTTCTAATTCTCACAGTATTATAGTTTTTTTATTTTTTGCAAGGGAGAATAATGATACATGTCGTTCCTTTGCCCACTGATGATTGAAAATATATAGAACCATGATATTTTTCTAATGTCTTTTTAGATACGTATAATCCAAGGCCTGTTCCCCCAATCTTCGTTGTGTAATATGGACGAAATAAAAGCTCCATTTCTTCAGAAGATATTCCCCTTCCCGTATCTTTAATCTGTATAGTAATAACATCTTTATACTTATCATAGTTACTAGTAATAGTAAGCTTTCCTTTAGTGCCGATTGCCTCACAGGCATTGTTCAAAATTCTAATAAAAACCTGTTGTAAATCTGAATTTTTTGCTTTAAACATAGGTATAGTCGATTCAAGGTAAACTTCTAATTCTATGCTTCTTTCTTTCACTTGCCTGGAAATAACGTTAAGAGAATTTTCAAGCATATTATTAATATCAACAAAGTCATATTCATTATCTGCCACTGCTTTTCCGTAAGCAAGTTGCTGATTGATAATGTTGCTTATTCTACTTACTTCCTGAGTAATATAACCAACGATTTCCGAAACTTCTTGTTTCTGATTTCTATTACACATATTATTTAAAAGCTGTGCGCATCCACTAATATTCATTAATGGATTTTTTATATCGTGTGCAAGTGTTACCGCCGCCTCACCAAGAAGAGAAAAAGCTTTTTGTTGCTCGAGTTTATACTTCATAATACGTTCATTTGTTATATCTGTAGCAACTAATAC
>JAEXSY010000481.1 GCA_023440105.1 Bacillota bacterium | reverse complement strand
CTTCAGAAGCGTACTGTAGCCATCATAGAAAATGGATCCTGGGCTTCTAAGTCAGGAATCTTGATGAAGGAATTCCTAGATGGAATGAAGGAAATGACAATCTTACCTGATATTCTATCTATAAATTCAACTATAAATGAAGCTAAGAGAAGTGAACTTATAGAGCTTGCTGATGCCATTATTGAATCAGTTAAAGCTAGAGAAAAAGCTAAAGCTTAAAAAGATTAAATATTTAACGCCTTCCAATTTTGGGGAGGCGTTTTATGACTTTTATAAAGCTATGGTATATAATCTACATTGGAAGTTAGAACCGTAGCTTGATTCTTCTTAAAATATATCAGTCCTTCTGCTACCATATATTCCTGCCGACCTTCCTTTTCTGTTAGCTTAAGTCTTGAGGCCTTCAGAATTGCAGCTAAAGGAAGATGATTAGGAAGGATACCCAGCTCCCCTCCGGTAGTAACTACATTTATTATGGAAGCCTCCGTTTCCTTATACAGCCCTTGAGGAGTTACTATTCTCACGGTTATCATCTTGAAGCTCCCATGCTCTTTTCCTTCTCTACGGCCTCTTCTGCAGTTCCTACAAACATAAAGGCATGCTCTGATAAATCATCCAATTTTCCTTCTAGAAGCTGCTTGAAGCTATTTATGGTATCCTGAACTGGAACATACCTTCCTGATATACCAGAAAACTGCTCTGCTACATGAAAGGGCTGAGACAGAAAGTTTCTAGCTCTTCTTGCCCTGTTAACAGTAACCTTATCCTCTTCTGAAAGCTCATCCATTCCTAATATGGCTATGATATCCTGAAGCTCTCTATACCTCTGGAGAAGCTGCTGAACTCCCCTGGCTACCCTGTAGTGCTCTTCTCCAACTATCATTGGGTCAAGCATACGACTACTGGAATCTAGAGGATCTACCGCAGGATAGATCCCCAGGGCTGCAATGCCTCTATCCAGTACAGTTTTAGCATCTAGATGAGTGAAGGTAGTGGCAGGAGCTGGATCTGTCAGATCATCGGCAGGAACATAAATAGCCTGCACTGAGGTGATAGATCCATTCTTTGTGGAGGTAATCCTCTCCTGGAGCTGACCCATCTCTGTTGCAAGGGTAGGCTGATAGCCTACAGCAGAGGGCATCCTTCCTAGGAGAGCAGAAACCTCTGAGCCAGCCTGGGTAAATCTAAATATATTGTCTATGAATAAAAGTACATCTGCCTTTTCTTCATCCCTATAATATTCAGCCATGGTAAGACCCGTAAGGGCAACCCTCATTCTAGCTCCTGGGCTCTCATTCATCTGACCATATACTAGAACGGTTTTATCTAAAACTCCAGAATCCTTCATCTCATGGTACATATCATTACCTTCTCTAGTTCTCTCTCCTACTCCTGTAACCACAGACATTCCTCCATGCTCCTTAGCTATATTATGAATAAGCTCCTGCATGAGTACAGTTTTTCCTACTCCCGCTCCACCAAAAAGACCAATCTTACCTCCTCGGGCATAGGGACACAGAAGATCTATTACCTTGATTCCTGTTTCTAGTATTTCAGCAGTAGTCTGCTGCTCAGAAAAGGAAGGGGCTGCTCTGTGAATGGGCATTTTCTCTTTTGAAGCTACAGGCCCCAAGCCATCTATAGTTTCTCCGATTACATTAAACATTCTACCTAAAACTTCCTTACCTACAGGGACAGATATGGGAGCACCAGTATCCTGACAGTCCATTCCTCTCACTATTCCATCAGTGCTTGCCATGGCTATACATCGCACAGTGTCGTCTCCAATATGCTGTGCTACCTCTACAGTGATTTTTTCTTTATAATTAATATTTACAATAATTGCATTATTTAAGGCTGGTAAGCTATCTCTTTCATACCGTATATCTAAAACAGGTCCTATTACCTGCACTACTTTACCTATATTGTGCATAAGTCCTCCTTTCCTAAAGTGCCCCTGCACCGGCAACAATCTCTGTGATCTCCTGGGTGATTGCTGCCTGCCTGGCTCTATTATACTGAAGCTTTAGCTTTTCCTTAAGCTCTTCACCATTATCTGTGGCATGCTCCATAGAAACCCTTCTTGAAGCCTGCTCACTGGTCTTGGTCTCCAGATAAAGACTGTATAGCCTGGAGCTTAAGGCTAAAGGTATTAAGGTGCTGCATATTTCCTCTGCACTAGGCTCAAATATCGTCTCCTGCACTGCAGAATCATCAGAATACTTTTCAGAATCCACTGGAAGTATATCTTCTCTCTCAGGTTCATAGCTAAGGATATTAACAAATTTCGTATAAATAATCTTAAGACTTCCTACTTCCCCTTTTAAGTACAGCTCAAGAGCTTTATTTATGAGGTCAGTTATCTCTTCATAGCTCAGGGTATCACTACTTAAATAATCATTAATCACATTATAGCCTCGAGTTAAAAAAAAGCTTCTTGCTTTAGAGCCTATGGCAATAATTAAATCCTCTTCCTTTAAAAGATTCAAAGCATATTTAAGCATATTACCGTTATAACCACCGCAGAGCCCTAGGTCTGAACTAAATATAATGTATAAGACTTTAGTGGAGTTATTTTCCTTTAAATATTCACTATCAATATTTTTATCACTGGAGAGAAGCTCCTGAAGGGTTTTTATGAGTACCTGGCTATATTCTCTGTTACTCTCCATATCACTTCTTATCTTCACAAGCTTTGCATTGGCCATGAGCTCCATGGCAC
>JAEXSY010000269.1 GCA_023440105.1 Bacillota bacterium | reverse complement strand
GTATTTAAAGAGCAACATTCTATCAGAAAAAGAAAATTTATCCGAAACTCTCCGTACAGAAGCAATTGAATATCTAAGAAAAAATTCTGAGCTTTCAAAGGAAAAATCTCTTCTAGAAAGTGAGATTGCAAATAAAAAGAGCTATCTAAAGGATCTAAAGGAACAGAGTGAAAATTACCGTTCAATTTCGGCCATAAATTTAACAACTATAGAGGGACTAAAAGAAGCTCAGAAAAATGTGCAAAAAGAAATAGATGAGCTTCAAAGTAAAACATCATATTTACGAAGCAGCTTAAAAGAAAGCTCTATAGAGATTGAAGAAATAGAAGGTAAACTAAAACTTGAAAATAAAAAGCAAACTAGTCTAGAAGCAAATCTATCTGTACTTACCAATTTAGAAAAACAATATGAGGGCTATACTAAGTCAGTTAAAAATCTATTCACGCACTGCGAAAAAGGATACTGCAGGGTTAATAAGGATTCTTTTGTGCTTCTAGGAGATGTCATAACCGTAGATCAAGAATATGAAACAGCTATTGAAATTGCTCTTGGTGGAGCTATTTCTGATGTTATAACAAAAAACGAAAATATAGCCAGGGACTTAATTGATTATTTGAAAGAAAAAAAACTTGGTAGAGCTACATTTCTTCCCTTGACTATTATTAAAGGAAGGAAAATATCTCCACCTGACAATATAACAAGTATACCTGGTTTTATTGGAATCGCCAGTGATCTTCTATCCTATGATGAAAAATTCAATAATGCAATACAGTATGTTCTTGGAAAGACTGTGATTTGCAAAGATATGAATAGTGCACTAGAGGTAGGTAAAAAAAGCAATCATACCTTTAGAATTATAACTCTCCAAGGAGAGGTGGTAAATGTAGGTGGAGCTTTAACCGGTGGTAGTACATTTCACAAAAACACTAGTATCATTAGTCGAAAGCGTGAACTTGAAGACATTTCTTCAGAATTACAAATCACTACAGAAAGAATATATTCTCTAACAAAGGAACTTACTAGGGCAAAGGAATCCTATAATCAGTTAGATGAGCTGATTTTGGGAACAAGAGACGAAATGCACAGCAAAAGTATTGACATCACTAAGCTGTCTGAAAAGATTTTAGCCGTAGAAGGAGAAATTAAGAGAAACAGTGATTTTATTAAGGTTTCTGAAAAAGAAATTCTTATGGTGGAAGAAGAGATAATTAAGCTTGTATATTCTATTAATGAATTAGAAGAAAAAATTGAAGTGTGTTCTCAAGAAGAGAAAGACAACAGAGCTTCTATTAATAAGATCGATACTGAATTAAATCTTATTAGAGTGGAATTAAGTGATCTTAAGCAAAAAATCACAGATGTGAGAGTAAATAAAGTAAAGGTTGATGAAAAGGTCCTATCACATAGTAATGAATTGGATAGAATCAATAATGAAATATCATCAGTTAAGCACAAAGTAAATAAGCTTTCAGAAGAAATAGAATTATCAAATAAACTTATCTCAGATTACAATTATGGCATATCTGAAAATAAAAATGAAATTGATAAATTATCAGGTATAGTTAATAAAATGGACGCTGAATTTATTGCTTATGAAGCTTTGCGTTTAGAAATTAGAAATAAAATCAAAAGCCTTGAAGCTTCATTGGATGACAAGAATTTAGTATATAAAAACCTTGAAGAACAGCTCCATAAATATGACTTAGCTAAAACTAGATATACCCTTGAGAGTGAAAATTCCATTAGAAAGCTAAATGATGAAATGGAATTAACCTTGGCTGAGGCTCAAGAGCTAGCAAAAGAAGTAGCAGATGTAGAGGGCCTTAGGAAGAAGATTAAATATCTTAAAGATGAAATATCAAAGCTGGGAAATGTTAATGTAGGAGCAATAGAAGAATATAAAGAAGTGTCGGAGAAGTATACCTTTATGTCTGAACAGCATAAGGATTTACTTAAAGCTAAAGCAGAGCTAGAAAATGTTATAATTGAAATGACGAATAAGATGAGAAAGCTATTTGTGGAAAACTTTAAGATACTTAGGGAAAATTTTAATAATACCTTTAAAGAGTTATTTAAAGGGGGAAGTGCTGATTTGATTCTATCCCCTGGTGATGAATTATCAGCGAATATTGAAATTAATGTTCAGCCTCCAGGTAAAAAGCTACAGAACATAAACTTGATGTCAGGTGGAGAAAAGGTACTGTCTGCTATAGCATTGCTTTTTGCAATATTAAAAATGAAACCTACTCCTTTCTGTATCCTTGATGAGATCGAAGCTGCATTAGATGATTCTAATGTGTTTAGATATGCTGATTTTATGAAAAGTTTCTCTGAAAATGTCCAATTCATAGTTATAACTCACAGAAAAGGGACTATGGAGGCCAGTGATGTAATGTACGGAATCACCATGGAAGAAAAGGGTGTATCAAAAATTGTTTCCCTAGACTTTACGAAGAATTAAGGAGGATAAAAATGCTGAATAATTTTTTTGATAAACTAAAATCTGGTCTTAGCAAAACAAGAAATAATCTTACAGATAAGGTTAATGAACTCTTTAAGCTTGCCATAACTATTGATGAAGATTTATATGAAGAATTAGAAGAAATATTAATCACTTCAGATATAGGCATGGAAACAACCATGGATATTATTGATAGGCTTAAGGATAAAATCAGACGAGAAAAAATCTCAGATCCTGAAGAATTAATGCCCTGTTTAAAGGAAGTAATTAGAGAAATATTAGACGAAAATAGTCAGGAGGAAGAAGATACTTTTCCTAAGGTTACTTTAGTCATTGGAGTCAATGGGGTAGGAAAAACAACATCCATAGGAAAAATTGCCTCTAAATATAAAAACCAAGGCAAAAAAGTGATTCTAGCTGCTGGGGATACTTTTAGAGCCGCTGCTATAGACCAATTGGAGATATGGAGCGATAGAGCAGGAGTTCAGTTAATCAAACATCAGGAAGGATCAGATCCTGCTGCGGTTGTTTTTGATGCTATACAGGCAGCCAAGGCAAGAAATGCTGATATTCTAATATGTGATACAGCTGGAAGACTTCATAACAAAAAAAATCTAATGAATGAGCTTTCAAAAATAAATAAAATAATTGATAGAGAATTTAAAGAGGCTAAAAAAGAAACTTTATTAGTGTTAGATGGTACTACTGGTCAAAATGCTATAATTCAAGCAAAACAGTTTATGGAGGTATGCCCTATAGATGGTATCATACTTACAAAATTAGATGGCACCGCTAAAGGTGGTGTGGTAATCTCCATTAAATCAGCTCTAAACATTCCAGTTAAGTATATAGGTGTTGGTGAAGGAGTGGATGATTTACAAAAATTTGATTCAAAAGCCTTTGCTGATGCATTGTTTTAAGTGTTAAGTAAAATCCCTTGACAGGGGCCTAAATATCTGATAATATCTTTTAGGGATAGGTGATAATATGTTAGATAGATTAGAGTTATCAATACTACTAGATTATTATGGAGAGCTTTTGACTGAGAAGCAAAGAGCTATAATGAACCTATATTATAATGATGACTTATCCTTATCAGAAATAGCTGAGATTAATAACACTAGTCGGCAGGCAATTTATGACCTGATAAAAAGATGCTATAATCAGCTTGAGAATTATGAAGGTAAATTAGCTCTTATGAAAAATGACCTAGAAATAGCTAATAAGAAAAAAGAAATTATGCTGTTATTAAATGAGCTAGAGAATAAAGATACTAACTGCAAGGAAACAATTTTGCAGATTAAAAATATTTTAAATGATATTTGATTAGGAGGATTACCATGGCTTTTGAAGGATTGGCGTCAAAGCTTCAAGACACCATTAAAAAGTTAAAAGGAAAAGGTAAGCTATCTGAAAAAGATATTAAAGAAGCCATGAGAGAAGTAAAGCTTGCTCTGTTAGAAGCAGATGTGAACTTTAAAGTAGTTAAAAGCTTTATTAATCGTGTTACGGAAAAATGTACCGGTACAGAGGTTCTAAATTCTCTTACTCCTGCCCAAAGCGTTATAAAGATCGTCAATGATGAGCTTACAGCGCTAATGGGAGGAGCTGAAAGCAAGTTAAACTATTCCGACTCCGGGATAACTGTAATAATGATGGCAGGTCTTCAAGGAGCAGGTAAAACCACAATGTGTGGAAAGCTTGCCTTATACTTAAGAAAGAAAAACAAAAAACCTTTATTGGTTGCCGGTGATATTTATAGACCCGCAGCAATCAAGCAGCTAGAAGTAGTAGGAAAACAAATAGACATACCTGTCTTTTCTATGGGTAATAATATTAGCCCAATAGACATTGCAAAGGCTTCTTTAAAGCATGCTAGAGATAATTCATATAATGTTGTAATCATTGATACTGCAGGTAGACTTCATATTGATGAAGCCTTAATGGAAGAGCTTGAAGGAATAAAAGCTGCTGTTA
The DNA here is from genome assembly GCA_023440105.1 of Bacillota bacterium. Classification (GTDB taxonomy): domain Bacteria; phylum Bacillota; class Clostridia; order Clostridiales; family Clostridiaceae; genus JAEXZL01. The sequence goes on along the minus strand of JAEXSY010000269.1, from coordinate 1,204 downwards.
ACCCAAAAGAGATATTACTTGTTGTAGATTCAATGACTGGACAGGATGCAGTTAATGTTTCGCAGAGCTTTAACGATAGATTGGATGTTACAGGTGTTGTTCTCACTAAGCTAGATGGCGATACAAGAGGTGGTGCAGCTCTATCAATTAGAGAGGTAACAGGCAAACCAATTAAGTTCGTCGGCCTTGGTGAAAAAATGAGTGATTTAGAAATATTCCATCCTGATAGAATGGCTTCTAGAATTCTCGGAATGGGTGATATCTTATCTCTTATTGAAAAAGCTCAGTCTTCTATAGATGAGAAAGAAGCAAAAGAACTAGGTTCTCGTATGTTAAATCAAGAATTTAACTTCGATGATTTTCTTTTAGCAATGAATCAAATGAAGAAGCTTGGTCCTATAACAAAGCTATTAGAAATGGTTCCTGGAGTAAACACTAAACAGCTAGAAGGCGTAGATTTAACTCAAAGTGAAAAAGAAATGAAAAAAGTAGAAGCTATAATTCAATCCATGACTGCTAAAGAAAGAAGAAATCCATCCTTAATTTCTAGCTCACCGAGCAGGAAGAAAAGAATTGCAGCTGGATCAGGTATGACAATACAACAAGTTAATAAGCTTCTTAAGGATTTCGAAAACATGAAAAAGATGACCAAACAAATGAAGTCCATGCAAAAAAACAATAAAAAAGGTTTATTTGGGAAATTTCCTTTTTAAATAAATGATTTATCCTTTGAAGGAGGTGAAAATAAGATGGCAGTTAAAATTAGATTAAGAAGAATGGGTGCAAAGAAAGCTCCTTTCTATAGAGTTGTTGTTGCAGACTCCAGAAGTCCAAGAGATGGTAGATTTATCGAAGAAATTGGTTACTACAATCCTATAACAGAGCCTGCAGTTATCAAAATCGACGAAGAGAAAGCAGCTAAATGGGTTAAAAACGGTGCTCAACCTACTGATGTTGTTAAAAGGCTATTTGATAAAGCTGGTATAAACAAGTAGTTTTTGGGAGGTGAATTCTACTAATATATATTAGTAGAAGCAAATATGAAAGAATTAGTACAAATAATTGCTAAATCACTAGTAGATAACCCAGAAGCAGTTGAAGTTAATGAGATTGTTGGTGAACAATCAATAATCCTTGAGCTTAAGGTTGCTCAGGAAGATATGGGCAAGGTTATAGGCAAACAGGGAAGAATAGCAAAAGCTAT
>JAEXSY010000267.1 GCA_023440105.1 Bacillota bacterium | reverse complement strand
AATACTCAAGGCTCTTTAGCTGATTTAGCTAACCATATTGTAAGAAAAAGTGCTCATTTCATAGAATACGCACTGCTGTATTTTTTTGCTTTAAATCTCATGAGATATTATTTTACTTTCAACAAGGCCCTTTTAATGAGCCTAACTATAGTGTTCCTATACGCCTGCACCGATGAATTTCATCAGCTTTTTGTTCCCGGAAGAGCAGGACGCTTTAGTGATGTACTGATAGATACTTCTGGTGGATTTACATCAATGGTGCTTACCAAAGCTGCTATCATGGTGAAAAAACGAAAATAGCTTTGGCAAGTAATATAATATAAGTAATAGGACTTTTAATACTATTATATTTAATAATAATCGCAGCATTCTATGGTTTAGTAATTGGAGGAAGGGATATGCACAAATTTAAAAAATATCGCTATGGACTTTCTAGTCTTGTTATTTTTAGGAGTCTTTTAGAGGAGCCGGTGATAAAGGCACTACAGGAGCTTCTTGAAAGTGATAAGGGAGATGTACAAGGAATCAGGGCTTACGGAGCCTTTGCTTCTGAGCTTTACAAGGAGGGGGCAGATTTTAGCGGGTTACTTCTTAGGTTTATTTTAGAGGATGAGAATTTTTATATTAAAGCCAAGGCAAGGAATAAGAAGGTAACTGAGGTCGTAGAGCAATGCCTTATGGAAGAGCTTAAATTTCTACAAGAGCTTAGTCAGCTTTCCTCTAGTAGGATAAAGGAAATCATGAGCTATGAAGCTTACCTTCCGGATTGGTATAATACTGACCATGACTTTTTGAAGGAGTACAAAGATAAGATAGACAAGGTAGCCTTTGAAGGTTATGGTATATATTCGAAATATTATGCCTTTAACTTTAAAGCTGGTGAGATTAAGCCTGTTAAAAATATAGAACCTATATTCTGTAAGGATTTACAAGGCTATGAAAGAGAAAGGACCCTAGTTATGGAAAATACCAAAGCTCTTATAGAGGGCAAGCCAGCCAATAATGTGCTCCTTTATGGTGATGCAGGAACAGGTAAGAGCACTACCATAAAAGCTGTGCTCAATGAGTTAAAGGATCAGGGACTTAGACTGGTGGAGGTAAAAAAGCAGCAGCTTTTTGAGCTACCAGAACTAATGGATAAGCTAGCTGATATTCCTCTTAAGTTTATCATTTTTATTGATGATTTAAGCTTTATAGGAAATGATGACACCTTCTCATCATTGAAGGCTGTACTAGAGGGAGGAATTTCTGCTCTAGGTAAAAATACTGTGATCTATGCTACCAGTAATAGAAGACATCTTATGAAGGAGACCCTTGGGGATAGGAATGGTGATGAGCTTCATTTAAATGATACCCTTCAGGAAAGCATGAGCCTTGCCTCCCGCTTTGGACTAACTATAACCTTTGTAAAGCCCGATAAGGAGGCATATCTTAGCATAGTAAAAAAGCTAGCTGAGGAATATGAGCTAAGTATACCTGAGGAGGAGCTGCTTCTCAAAGCAGAAGCCCATGCTATCCGCTGTAGCGGCAGAAGTGCCAGGACTGCTAGACAGTTTGTGGAGCTCATGAAGTCTGAGGTTGAAGTGTGATGTTAGCAATTTAAAAAAACTACTATTACTTATTCTTTTTATGCTTTTTTGACCTACTGTACTTTTCTTCAAAGACAGCTGAATAATATTTGCCGATTCTATGTGATAAAAGATAAATACCTAGATTGCTTGCAATTAAATAAAGAACAAATCCAACTATCATGTTAAAAATAACCATAACTAATCCGCTAGCTATAAGAGCAGCTATATCTACTGCAAACAATTGTTTGTTTATTTTTTGTATATCTACTGCTATCCTTTTAGTATTTAGCCTGTACACTCTACTTAAAATATTTCTTTCTGCATTTGGATTATCAAAGTTATAGTAAAGTCGTTTTTTGTATTTAATAATTATCGTTATAAGTACCATGATAATTAATACTGCTGCAGCTGCACGGGGATCGTTATTGATTTTTGATAGAAATTCCATGACATAACTTCCTTTCTTGTAAAATCTAATGAGTATTTTATATATTTTTTAGATAAGATTATACTATATGAATTATATATTTTATGTAATTATATTATAGAAAAAGCAGAAAAGACATTCAATATATATTGAATCTTCACTGTATTGATAATTAAATTAATTTAAAAAAACTGGTAGATTTAAAAAGGAATTTCGTTATTAATTCGACATTATAATTAATTTTAAGACATATTAAATTTTTTATTTACATTTGAGATTATTAAATATATAATCTTTTTAATATTAATATGATTTATTTTATGTAGACTTATAAACTAAATTTAGCTTTAATGTTCTTATAAGGAGGGGTATATTGAAGGCGCAGATTTTAGAATATATTAAAAACATGACAAAAAGTTCTGACTTCAGCACTTTGATTAATGAATTGAACTCTCAAAATATAGCAATGAAATTTCATATAAAACGTAACACAGTAAGTCATTATCTTAATGAGAGCATAGGACAAGAGTTAGTGAAAATAAATACAAGACCAGTAATTTTTCTGGATAAAGAGATGTTTGAGCAACGATTTTTCCCTCTATCCAATTACGTTTATTCTAGTGTTAAAGAGTTATTAGATGAAGAATCAAAAGAAAAGTCTGAGGATAATAACGTCTTTAATCAGATAGTAGGCTGTAACGGTAGTTTGAAGAAGGCTATTGAACAAATTACTAGCTCTATTTTTTATCCAGATAATAGCCTTCCTATTTTAATTTATGGACCAACAGGTACTGGTAAGAGTTATATGGCAAATTTGATATATGACTTCTGCATAAAAAATAAAGTACTACAGAAGGACGCTCCCTTTTATATCTTCAATTGTGCTCAGTATGCTAATAATCCAGAGCTTTTGTCTAGTAATTTGTTTGGCTATGTTAAGGGAGCCTTTACAGGAGCCGCTACTGATACCAAGGGTATATTGGAAGCCTCTGATGGAGGTATGCTATTTTTGGATGAGGTACACAGACTTAATCCGGAAAATCAAGAGAAACTGTTCACTTTCCTTGATAAAGGTATTTTTAGAAGAGTTGGAGAAAATGATAAATGGCATGAAGCAACCATTAGAATAGTCATGGCTACTACAGAAGATATAAAGTCATCCTTCCTGGAAACGTTTATAAGGAGAATTCCTATTGTTGTAACGCTACCCTCTTTAGATGAGAGAGGATATGAAGAAAAAATTCAATTAATTTATATGTTTTTTTACAAGGAAAGTAAGGTACTTAATAAGAAGATAGTTATCTCTGGAAAAGTTATTGATACCTTAGTCTACAATGTTACCAAAGGAAATATAGGAGGATTATATAGCATAATAAAGTATACTTGCGCAAAGGCATATGCAAAGAATAAGAATAAAAAGGAGATATATATTGATTTACGTAATCTACCTGACGAGATAATTAATAATACAGTAGTCCTTAGTTCTGGAAAAATAAAAAAGAATAGTAATGTTGTAATATCTCCTAACAAAGATTATAAGCTGGATTTTATACTGGAAAAGGATGAGAGAGCAGAATTAGCAAATTTTTTTGAAGAAGTTTGCTACTATTATAAAAAATATGATTCAGGGAGAATTGATTCCAAGCTTCTTGAATATTTTTCCTTTAAAGCGATAAGAAAAATAATGGATTATTTTATTCCCAATCATAATATAAAATATGAAGAAAATATCTTTGGTTATATTACTACCTATGTAAGAAAGGGTTTGGAAGATGCTAGCTTTCTTTATAATATAAAATTCACCAGCAATGATGTGTATTTTATTTCTTCCTATTTTCATATAAGGGGATCAGGAAGATATAAAATTAAAGGAAAGATTAAGGATGAGTTGCTCCAGGTGTTTAAAAAGAGGTATCACGAAGAATTTATTGTAGCTAATAAAATACTTACCTTTCTGTATGAGGATTTAGAAATTGAAATTGAAAATGAAGATAAACTACTGTTTACTATATTTTTAGCAAGTTTAAGATTAGGATCGGATTTTGATAATATAAGACCTATTATCCTAACTTATGGAGATAAAACTGCAAAAGGAATATGTGATACAGCTAATATACTCTTAGATCACAACATATTTGAAGGTATAAGTGTCCCAGTTTTTTCTACTGTGAAAGATATTGCAAAGAGAATCCTCAATTATACTAAGGATAATGATGTTAGGAAGGGATTATTAATATTAGCAGATATTTTTCCCTTAAAAGAATTATATATGGAGCTTCAAAAGGTGATAACGGTACCTTTTATACTGGTGAATAATGCCTCGGCTAATGTAGCTGTTAATATAGGGAAAAGCTTAATAAACAATCATGAGATGGGAGAAATAATTAGAAGGGTTAAAGAGGAATGTAAAATAAACTATTATGTTAAGTACCCAGAGATAAAAGGGAAGGCATTGTTAGCCATCTGCCCTACTGGAGTTGGAACTGCAAAAAAACTGAAGGATATCTTAACAAAGAGTATTCCAAAGGAAGTTCCTGTAACAGTTTTAGATTATCAATATGAAAGCATAAAAGACTTTGATAAACTAATGATGATATCTAATCAGTATGAGATCATAGGAGCAATTGGACCTATAAATCCTAATCTTAGAGATATTCCCTTTGTGTATCTCCATGATATTATTTCTGAAGACATCAGTGAGCTAATCTATAAAATGTTTGAGTCTATAGCTAGTAAAGATCAAATGGATGCAATTATCAACGGTCTTATAATAAATTTATCCTTAGAAAGACTTATAGGTAATATAACAATTTTAGATAAAAATAAATTACTAAATGAGATTTCTGATTGCTTGAATAAATATGAACAACTGTCTAACAGCAGATTAGATAATAGGATAAGATATAATATTTATTTTCATGTAAGCTGCTTAGTGGAAAGATTAATAAGAAATGCTCCTATTGATATCTGCGAAGATCTAGATATGTTTGTCAAAACACAAAGAGAGGAAATAGAATTGATTAAAGCTGCCTTTAGTGGAATTGAAGAGTCTTACAGCGTAAATATACCAGTGGCAGAGGTTAAGTATCTTTATCATTTATTGGAAGAAAATGAACATAAACATTTAGCTGTTTGACACCAGTGAGTGTATAATAAATCCCTGAAAGTATCAAAGCTATGGATGCTTTCAGTTTTTTTTTGTTTTTAGTAATAATAATTTGGGGGATTACCACTTTTTGTAATTGATAACTCTGTAAAGGTTGCCATAGAGTCGATTTAATATGTGATAGTGGGATTGAAAATGTTATCAGTGTCAATATAACTATTAACATATCTACTATTTATTCATAGAAAATATAGGTATAATCCTTTAGACACTATTTGGCACGAGTTTTGCTTAATATTTAATTGAATGCATTCAAAAGAGAATAATATTAACAGGAGGTGTCGAAAATAGGGATATCAACTGATGTAGATGAAGCTCTACCAAAGATTCTTATATTAACCCATGGATATTTTGGACAGGAATTAATAAAAAGTGCCGAGATGATTATGGGTAAAATAGAAGAGATTAGCTTTATATCATTAACTACAGACTTTTCTATAGAAGAATATAGGACTCATGTAGGTAATGCTGTTGAACAGATGAACGAAGAATCTATTATTTTGGTAGATTTATTTGGAGGTACACCTTGTAATACTGTAGCATTATTGTCTAGAAGTCACAAATTAAATGCTATAGTGGGAGTCAATTTATCTGTACTTATTGAAAGCGTTTTATTGAGGGAGCAATACAAAGGAAAAGAATTATGCGAAAAGGTAATAGAGAATACAGCAAGCAGTATTCATGTGTTAAACGTATAAGATGACAAGCTTAGAAGTAACGATGGAGGTAGTATAGTATGAAGTATAAAATTCTTGTAATGGAAGAAATAGGACAGTTAAATATTAGAGAGGCTGAAATTCCTAAGCCAGGTAAAGGAGAAATCCTTGTAAGAATTAAAAACTGTAATATTTGTACAACAGATTGGCAGAATTGGAATGGTATGAGAGGACATTCCAATAAGAAGTTTCCATATGCTCCAGGTCATGAGGCTGCAGGGATTATAGAAGAAGTAGGACCGGATGTTCCGATTTATAAGCCTGGTGATTATATAGCTGTAGGGTATTCAGGCTGTGGCGCCTGTCCAGATTGTCGTAATGGAGAAACAGTACACTGTAAGGAGAATAAGGGTGAGGCTGTAGATGATATTACTGGTGGCTTTGGCATGGCTCAATATATGTTAATAAAGGCTGTTCAAGCATTTAAAATGAATCCCGATGTACCTTATGAAGAAGCCTGTTACTTAGAACCGTTATCAACCTCAATACATGGAATAAAAAAATTGAATGTTAAGCCTGGAGACAGCTTATTAGTAATTGGGGCGGGGAATTTAGGATTGGTAAATGCACAGGTTGCAAAAGCCTTTGGCTGCAGGACTTTTATTAGTGAAGTTGATAAGACAAGAATAGATATAGCAAAGTCCATGGGATTTGAAGTAATGAATCCTTTAGAGGATGATATAGTAGAGTTTTCAAATAAGTTTACCAATGGTTATGGAGTAGATCATGTAGTTGTTGCTGTAGGAAATAATCCTGCTACAGAGCAGGCCTTTAAGGTAGTGAAGTTTGCTGGTAAAGTATTATTATTTGCTGCTGGGTACCCATCACCAGATTTGAACTTAAATGTTAATCAGATTCATTATGGTAATTGGCATATAATTGGTACTGGAGGCTCAGATGTATCAGACTTTCAATTAGCCTGCAAGTACTTAAACGATGGCACAGTAAAAGTAGACAAGATGATATCTTATGTAGTTCCGCTTAAGGATTATGAAAAGGCATTTACTCTAGCGGCAACTCCAGGTAATTATAGAGTATCTTTAGCTCTTTGGGAGGATTAAAAAAGGAGGATTATTATGGCTAAATTATGTTTGGTAAGAGTTGATAGTAGAATGATACATGGTCAGGTAATGACTATGTGGTCTAAGGTTGATGGCATAAATCATATTTTAGCAATAGATGATGCAATAGCTAATGACCCTTTTATGAAGGATATATATTTGATGGCGGTTCCTGATACTTTAGATGTAACTATTATTTCTATAGCTGAAGCAGCAGAGATGTGGCAAGGAAACACTCTTCCAGATGATAGATACTTAGTTTTGTTCAAGGATATACATACTGCCGTAAGTGCATGGAAAGCAGGCTTTAAATATGAAAGTCTACAGGTAGGAAATCTAACTCCTGAAAAGAAAACTAAGATACTGCATCCTCATAGCAGATTAAGTGAAGAGCATATTCCTGAGTTGTTAGAATTACAAGCATGTGGGGTAGAGGTATATGCACAATCGGTACCTACTGAGAAAAAAATAAAGTTAAATGATTTGGTATAAGGTATTTAACAGGGAGGGAAAAGGATGATAATTAAAACAATATTAATTGGGTTAGTCTACTGGATATTTAAATGGGTTCCAGGTTATGTAAGCATTATGCCTGGTGCTTATAGCCCAATGTTTATATCTGTATTTTTAGGAATTATACTAGGTGATGTAAAACAAGCAGTTATTATAGGTGCTTTTATAGAAACAGTATATCTGGGTTTGTTTTCAGATTTAGGAGGGGTTACAACTGTAGATAAGGCATTAGCGACATGTATAGTTGTTCCTATAGCAATAATGGGAAATATTGCACCAGAGGTTGCAGTTACCTTCGCAATTCCCTTTGGTTTATTGGGCACTTTAACAACTAATGTAGTTAAGCTATGTATTTCTCTTTTATGTAACTATTGTGATAAGCTTGCTGAAGAGGCTAAGGCTGATAAGATTGCGTTCTTAGCAGTTGCAGGACCAGCATTTTTCTGGTTTATATTTGCAGCAATCCCTCTTATGGCAATCGTATATCTTGGCCCTAATGCAGTAGAGTCAGTTTTAAATGCTATACCTGATAGATTAATTCAAGGTTTAACTGTTGCCGGCGGGTTACTTCCAGCTCTTGGTTTTGCAATGACTATAAGAGTAATAGGAAGAAAGAATTTCTTACCTTTCTTCTTCCTTGGCTTCTTCTTTGTAAAGTATTTCTCAATACCTGCAATTGGTTGCGCAATTTTTGGTGGTATAGCTGCATTAATGTATGTTCAATTAATGGGAGGTAGAGAAGATGGAAAAGCAATTACAAGATAAGGCTAAAAACAAGTTAAGTAAAAAAGATGTATTTAAAACTTGGTTAAGATGGCATCTATTCACATACATAGGTACGTCTACTGAAAGACTTCAAGCATTAGGATTTTGCGGAACTTTCGCACCAGTATTGAAGAAGCTGTATCCTAATAAGGAAGACTTATCTCAAGCATTAAAGAGGCATATGGTGCTATTTAATACTCAGCTTAACTGGGGTAGCGTTATTGGTGGAGCTGTTTTGGCATTAGAAGAGGAAAAGGCCACAGGAGATGCAGAGGTACCTGAAGAAATTATTACTGGTTTTAAAACAGGTCTTATGGGACCAGTGGCTGGCATAGGTGACACTATAGATTGGCTTACTATTAATCCAATTTTAATATCTATGTTCTTATATACTGCGAAAAGTGGATCAGCTCTAGCAGCTCTAGCCCCAATAATACTTATGGCATGTATATCTACTCCTATAGGTTATATCTTGTTTAACTTAGGGTATAAAACTGGACGTTCTTCCGTTTCCACTTTATTACATGGTGGTATGGTTAAGAAAATAATTACTGGAACTTCAATTTTAGGATTGTTTATGATGGGATCATTGGCAGCTACCTTTGTAAATGCTTCTTGTCCTATATCATTTACTGCAGGAGGTTCTACATACGTAATTCAAGAACTAATTGATAGTTTAGCTCCAGGGATTATTCCGCTAGCAATTGTAATGGGAGTATATTTATATCTAGAAAAAGTTGGTAACAAGTTCCTTAGAGCATTATTAGCATTACTAGTAATAGGTATTGTATGTGGAGCTATAGGTATACTTTAATAG
>JAEXSY010000179.1 GCA_023440105.1 Bacillota bacterium | reverse complement strand
CCATTTCAGCTACTATATCACTATAGAGCCCGGCAGCATTAATAACATACTTTGCCTGAAGCTTTTCCCCTTCTGTTACAACTTCAAAATATCCTTCTTTTTTCTCTATTGCTGTAACAGCATTACCAAGCTTCACTTCCACTCCATTAGCAGCGGCATTCTCAGCTAGGGCTATGGTAAGCTCATAGGGAGAAGCTACACCAACACTTTTAGAATATAAAGCAACCTTTACCTCATCATTTATATAAGGCTCAATCTCCTTAATTCTATCTTTGTCAATTATCTCCAAATCGTCCTCACAGCCTATTTTTACAGCATTATCATAAAGTCCCTGTATTGTTTTTCTGTCCGTTTCATCAAAGCCTATAACTAAGGCTCCAGTACGTCTAAAGCCAAAGTTCAGCTCCTTTTGCAGCTGGTCATACATGGCATTTCCCTTAACACAAAGCTTTCCTTTAAGGGTGCCATATTTTGCAGAGTAACCACCATGTACTATACCGCTATTTGCTTTAGAAGCTCCAGTGGTAACGTCTTCTTCTTTTTCTATAAGACATATACTCAAGCTATACTTAGCTAATTCTCTTGCTATAGCCGAGCCAACTACTCCTGCACCGATGATTGCTACATCATACATATAATTACCTCCTATCTTATTTTACTGTATAAATATTCTACCACTTTTACCAAAGGTTAACTTATTAATTAATAATTTTTTTCAATAAATTCATAAAAGAATAAAATCTACTTATAAAGAAAGGTCTTCCTCTATGGAAAGACCTAAAATTAACTATACTATCATTTTCAATAAAATTCCTAGTATGAATGCTATTACATTAGCTGAATTTATCATAACAAAATTTTTCACTGCTAATATAAATGTATCTTTTTTTGTTTGAAGCTCAAAGAAGCTCTTAATATTCTTATTTACTGGAATAAAGGTCAAAAGAACTAGAATTGAAGTTACAGGCTCTATACCTAAAAGGATTAAAAGGATAATAACTATATAGCTTATGTAGTACAGCCATTTAAAAAGCAATAATCCCTTTTCTCTTCCTATATAGATAGGAAGAGTATATCTTCTATTTTCTCTATCATCTTCAATATCGCAGAGATTATTAGCAAGCATAATGTTAGCTATTCCCACCACTGCTGGTAATGCTACAAAAAGAATACTTATTATCCCGGTTAAATTCATAGCAATAAGAAGACTCCCACCAGATAAGCTTAAGCTTAATAGATCTCCCTGAAACACATGAATATAGGTAGCTAAGAAGGTTATTATAAGTCCCATGGTAAGACCTGAAGCCAGCTCTCCTAAAGGTGTTCTAGATATAGGTACCGGTCCAAAGGAATACAATATACCTATTCCGAAGGATATAGCTCCCAATAATAAGATAATAATATTAGTATTTAAAAATAATAATATACCGAAAACTATTCCTGAAGCTAAAAGAATAAATATAGTTAAAAGTACCGTGGTCTCCTTCAAGCCAAAAGCTACTATGGCATTATGCTCCTCGTAATTGAAGCCTTGAGTTTTTATGGCCTTTTTATAATCCATATAATTATTAATTGCTGTGGTTACCATATCTATAGAAATAAGCGAAAGGAACATGAGGATAAAGTTTGTAAAGTTAAACTCCCCATAGGTATAAATAGAATAAACAGTTCCAAGTAAAAAGGGAATAACACTAGCTACCTTTGTAGGAAGCTCTACCAGCCTTAAAAAGCTCTTAAATGTAATTTTAACCACCTCATTATAAAATGTCCTGAGCAAAGCCTGTACTTAGCTTTACTAGGACATTTTAACATAATTATATCTCTTATAATAGTAATTTAATCAACTTCAATTTATACTTATTCTATTCCTTTACTAAAGAAATAACCACATATCATTATCACTGCAAAAACTAAAAGATACCATGCTACTGCTATTCCATGAGCAAAGATAGCAGCAACCATCATAAATAAGCACCCTAAAATGGACAAAATAGGCATTAGATAACGATTGAAAGAATTAAGCTCCTTCTCCTTCTTTATTATCATAAGAAAGATAGGTATATATAAAGCATAAATAGTAACTATGGGAAGCTCAGATGAATCAAAAACTACTGGTCCAAACCAGCTTTCTGTCAAATTAGCTCCATAGAAATAAATAAGCCAAAAAGCACTGAGAATCAATCCAAAAATTGAAGAGTTAGTAGGCATATTAGTAGTATTATCTACCTGTTTAAATATCTTAGGAGCAGGTCCCTTATTCCTTGCTGCCAGGCAGTACATTCCTCTAGTACAGCCAAGCATAAGCCCATTTAGAGTACCAAGGCAGGAGATAACTACAAATACAAACAGTATAGTCCCCCCTGCAGAAGAAAATATCCTCTCAAAGGCCATTTTTGCAGCTGTCTCTCCACCGCTCATCATTACTTCGTTAGAAATTCCACCAGCTAAGCCAATATAATATAAAATATAAACAGAAACCACTATTAGAGATCCTAAAACCAGTGCTTTAGGAAGATTCTTTTTAGAGTCCTTAAGCTCAGAATTAATACTGGTAGCAACGATCCATCCCTCATAAGCAAAGGCTGTGGCTACCACTGCAGTAAATAGAGCACTACTAGTACTTACTTCCCCTACTACTGTAGTAAAATTCTCTATAAGCATTCCGCTTTTTAAACCTACCGCTGTACCTATAACTGCCATAAGCAAAAGTGGTATAAGCTTAATAACCGTAGTGGTTACCTGGAACTTCCCTGCTATAATAGGAGATAAAGCATTTATACCATAGCTTAATACCAAGTAGAAGCCTGCTAACGCCATTGCCTCTCCCCCTACAATGTCAAATCCAAATAGAACACAGGTATATCTAGCAGAAACCCATGCTAATACGGAGGTTAAAGACGGATAATAAATCATGGTCATAAACCATCCCACATAATAACCATACTTATTTCCTAATGCTTCATCGGCATAATCTACTATGCCGTTTACCTTTTCATACTTACCTGCTAATAAAGAAAAGGTATAGGCACATATTATCATAATTAACCCACCTATGACCCAGGCTAATATTCCTAAAGGAAGATTGCCTCCAGTGGCATTAAGTACCTTTTCTGCCTTAAAAAATACTCCACTGCCTATAACTATTCCCACAACCATAGTTATAGCAGTAAACAAACCATACCTTTTGTGTAATTCCCCCTGCACACATATTCCTTCTTTCATAAATTATTAACAAATAAAGCTGTAAGAATCTTGAGTTTTCATTAACTTTTATTATTAAAATATGAAAATATACACAAATTCTTTATAAACTTTATAAATCCCTATAATAATGGTAATCAGATTATCATCATATGTCAATATTTTTGTTTAATTGTTTTATTATGTAATATATCCAAAGACCTGCATATTTGTTTTGAATTTAAACTTATAGTCTATAAAGTAAATTTATTTAAAAGCTTTCACTTGTATTGATTATATAGGGAAAAAATATATTATAGTTAAAATTACATAAAATATATTGTATATAATTTTCTAAATCAAGAAAAATAAACTATAGAAATAAAGGAGGATAAAACATGGAAAAAAAATTAGAGCTTCCAAAGGATATGGAGTCCCTATGGCTCGATTCAACCCCCCTCCCTTCCTTTCCCCCATTAAATGAGGATATTTCTACAGATATACTCATTGTTGGAGGAGGAATAACTGGGATTACAGCAGCCTATTTGTTATCTACCTCTAGCTATAAAGTCACATTAATTGAGGGAAGCACTCTGCTTCAAGGCACAACAGGTTATACCACAGCTAAGATAACCTGCCAGCATGGAATAATATATGATGAGCTAATAAATCACTTTGGAGAAGATAAGGCCGCTCTATATTATAAGAGTAATCAGGAAGCAGCAGAATTCATTAAAAATATAATAAATAAAGAAGGAATTAATTGCGATTACTCTGAGGAAAGAGCTTATGTATATACTCTCGAGGAAAGCTATGTAAAGACACTAGAGAAGGAATTTAAGGCATATGAAGTCCTAAATATTCCTGATATTAAATATCATTCCTCCCTCCCCCTTCCTTTACCTGTGAAGGCGGCTGTAAGCATAGGAGGTCAAGGACAGTTTAATCCTGCCAAATATCTAGAGCATCTTATTAAAAAGGCCAAAGAAAACAATGTGACCTTCTATGAACATACTAGAGCTCAGGACATGGATGCCGATGATGGTATTTATATAAATACAGAAAAGGGTCCTCGGATTAAAGCAAAGAAAGTCATTATAGCCTCACATTTTCCTTTTTATGATAAAAAAGGAATGTATTTTGCCAGAATGCATCCTGAAAGATCTTACATAATAGCCCTTAAACCGAAAAACCCTTTTCCTGGCGGAATGTACATAAATGCCGAGACTCCTTCACGCTCTTTAAGAGGTGCTCAATATAATAATGAAAATATCCTGCTGGTGGGAGGGGAAGGCCATAAGACTGGACAGAAAGATTTTACTCCAGGCTGTTATCTGAATTTAAGAGAATTTGCTGAAGAAACCTATGGGATAGAAGAAATATTATATCGCTGGTCTGCCCAGGATCTAGTAACTCTTGACAAGGTTCCTTATATAGGGCATCTAACTAACGATACACCAAATATCTTTGTAGCCACAGGCTTTAGAAAATGGGGAATGACCAATGGTACCTCTGCAGCACATATTTTAAGAGACTTAGTCCTTGAAATTGAAAACCCTTATGAAGGGCTTTATACTCCTAGAAGATTCAAGGCTGACCCATCTATTAAAGAAGGAATAAACCAAAATTCCAATGTTGCCAAGGAATTTATAAAAGGAAAGGTAAAAAATTATCCAGATAACTATTCCGATTTAAAAAATGAAGAAGGAAGAATAGTTTCTTATAAAGGAAAGCGTGCTGGAGTCTACAAAGACAAAGTAGGTAAGCTTTATATGGTTGATACTACCTGTACCCATATGAAATGCGAACTAAACTGGAATAGCGCTGAAAGCACCTGGGACTGCCCCTGCCACGGCTCCCGTTTCACTTATAAGGGAGAGATAATAGAAGGGCCTGCTACTCGTCCCTTAGAAATTATAAAGACTGAGGAGGATTAAGGGCTGCAATAAAAATAAACTATAAAAAACAAGAGGTTCTAAAGCTAAAATGCCTTTGAACCTCTTATTTTTATTTAAAATATTACGTATGTTGTTTCTAATCACATTACATATATTGTTTCTAAATCACAAATATACTAATATTTTAGTTTTTCACCTCTAAAGGAGCTTAAGCTAATTTACTAAATACCCCTGAAGAACTGCTTTAGCCTTTGGCACTACATAGTGACTTCCACCTCTGGTTTTCACATTTTCCACCATCATAACTAAAACAATCTCTGGATCTTCATTATCCATAACAGCAAACCAGCCATTTTCTTCTCCCTCAGTATCCTCTAGGCTCTGCTTAAGCTCAGCGGTCCCGGTCTTACCTGAGAGGCTAACCCCTGGAATTCTAGCATCATTGCCACTGCCCTTTGAATCTTCTATAACTGCAGTGAGATATTCCTTTAAGAGAGGCAGGCTTTCAGAGGATATAGCTCCTTCCTTCCAGACCTCTGGGGTATTACTTTCTAACAGAGGCTTCATTATATTCCCCTCATTGACTACAGCACTATACGCAAGAGCTACATGAAGAGGAGTCATCTCCACTTCTCCCTGGCCATAGGCACTATCAGCTAATGAAATTTCATTTCCTATACCTTGATTAGATAGCTGGGAAGGGTCCATTGGGTATGCAAAGGGAAGTTCCTCTCCTATCCCAAACCTTTTTGTAATTTCCTTCTCAAAGGTACCAGCTCCCATCTTTAAGGCAGCCTGAGCAAAATAAATATTATCTGAATATACATATGCATACTTTAAATTCACAGGAGTCCCAGGATCCTTAACTCTTGTAACCTGATATCCCCCCCATGAGCCATCCTTCTGCCAGGTTAACCCGGATACATTAATAGTCTCCTCTGGTGATATGGCACCTGAATCCAACCCAACAGCTCCTGTTATAAGCTTAAAGGTAGAGCCAGGAGCGTAGCGTTTATCAAACCTATTGTAAAAAGCTGCATCCTCTGTTTCCTCCCACTCTTTTGCTACAGAGTCAGGAATATATGTGGTATAAAGATTTGGATCAAAGGAAGGGGTGCTTACGAGAGCTAACACCTCACCGGTTTTAGGATGAATAGCCGTAGCATTGCCTTTATCCCCTTTAAGCTGCTCATAAATAGCCGTCTGGAGCTTCTTATCTACGGTAAGAGTTATATCTTCTCCTGGTACAGCTTCCTTCAGAGCTACAACAATTTCTTCTGTTTCTATGCCATTTTCTATCTTGTTAATATAAATACGACTACCATTTTCACCCTTTAGCCTCTTATCAAATACCTTCTCTAAGCCCATTTTACCAATATTATCTGTAGAGTTATAGCCTTCTCCCTGATGTTTTTCCAGCTCCTCAGCAGTGATTGGCTTTATATAGCCAATAAGTAATCCGAAGGCCTCACCTCCAGGGTATGTTCTTCCTGTCTCTTTCAGATTCTGCACTCCGTCAATGCTAGTAATCCTTTCTAAAAACGCCTTGTCAGAGGTAGGAACCTTTACAATTTCAACAGGATGTTCAGAGTTATTATGGGCTTGAATCTTCTCATTAATATCCTCTTCGCTTAAATCCAAAACTTCAGAAAGGGCCTTTATATTAGCTTCCTTATTTATAATAAAATCATCATAACGCACCTGTATACGGG
>JAEXSY010000157.1 GCA_023440105.1 Bacillota bacterium | reverse complement strand
ATATTGGAATCACCCAATCCGCTGATGGCAACAATGTCCCCTAATGCTGCTTCTTCTGTTTCTACTCTTTTAAGGCCGTCATAAACATATAGATTAGAAACCTTAGTGTTAATCTGCTTTCCTTCATTATTAATAAGAACAACCTGTGAATTCTTCTTAACTCGTCCTCGTTCAATCTTACCTATAGCAATCTTTCCTACGTATTCATTTGAATCTAAAGTTGTTACAAGCATTTGGAAGGGTTCATCTATATATCCCTTTGGAGGTGCAACATTTTCAAGGATGGTCTCGAATAAAGGAATCATATCATTATTAGTATCTTCAACTTCCATTCTTGCGAAGCCTTCTCTGGCAGAAGCATAAACTATTGGGAAATCAAGCTGCTCATCGGTAGCGCCTAGCTCTACAAAGAGATCGAAAACTTCATCAATAACATTCATAGGACGAGCATCTTTTTTGTCTATTTTATTTATAACAACTATTGGTTGAAGATCCAGTTCCAAAGCCTTCCTTAAAACGAACTTAGTTTGAGGCATTGGACCTTCATAAGAATCAACAACTAATAATACTGAGTCAACCATCTTAAGAACACGTTCAACCTCACCGCCAAAGTCAGCATGTCCAGGGGTATCAACGATATTTATTCTAATATCCTTGTAATGTATTGCAGTATTCTTAGATAATATAGTTATTCCTCTCTCTTTTTCCAGGTCATTTGAATCCATAACTCTTTCGTCAACCTTTTCGTTAACCCTAAATACATTGCTCTGTCTTAACATAGCATCCACAAGGGTAGTCTTACCATGGTCTACGTGAGCAATAATTGCTATATTTCTTATATCTTTTCGTATATATAATTCCATTTCTTTTCCTCCGATTGTTTACTTTAAAAAAAATTGGATACATAGGTATCCAATTTAAATAACCATAACTATTCTAAGCTTTGAGTGCCTAAAAGTCAACATTTCACTGCTTATTAATTAAATTTCCATGATGATTGGTAATATCATTGGTTTTCTCTTGGTTTTTTCATATAAGAAAATCCTTAGAGCTTCTTTAATTTTCGATTTTAGAGTTGACCAATCTCTAATTCCTTTATCTTCACATTCCTTTAAGGTCTGCTTAACAATTTCCTTTGCATTATCCATAAGATCCTCTGACTCTCTTACATAGACAAATCCTCTTGAAATAATGTCTGGTCCAGCAATAACACTGCTGCTTTCCTTTTCAATGGTAACAACAACTGTTAATATACCATCCTGAGATAAATGTTTTCTATCTCGAAGCACAACATTACCTACATCTCCTACGCCGTATCCATCCACAAAAACATTACCAGATACTACGGTTCCATTCTTCTTTAACATGTCTCTTCCTACTTCTATCACGTCACCATTATCAGGGATTAATACATTTTCTGGCTTGAGACCCATTTTTATAGCTAATTCTGAATGCTGCTTTAAATGTCTATATTCACCATGTACAGGAATAAAATACTTTGGTTTAACTAGTGCATGCATCAGCTTTAATTCCTCTTGGCAGGCATGACCAGATACATGTACATCTGCTAAAGCTTCATATACTACTTCCGCGCCTTTTTTAAATAGTTGATTGATAACCTTGGATATAAGCTTCTCATTTCCTGGTATAGGAGATGCAGAAATAATAACTAAGTCACCAGGACTTATAGATATTTTTTTATGATCATTATTAGAAATTCTTGAAAGGGCAGACATTGTCTCTCCCTGACTTCCAGTAGTGATAATAACAGATTTTTCTGGTGGATACTTATTTATAGCATCAACACTAATTAAAGTGTCCTTTTCTAATTCTAAATAACCAAGCTCTAAGGCAACATTAACATTATTCTCCATGCTTCTTCCTGATACAGCTACCTTTCTGCCATATTTATGTGCAGCGGTAATTATTTGCTGTAATCTATGAATATTAGAAGCAAAGGTAGCTACCAGTATCCTTCCTGTAGCATGAGAAAAAATATTTTCAAAAGTTACTCCCACAGTACTTTCAGACATGGTATAGCCAGGTCTTTCAACATTTGTACTGTCAGCTAAAAGAAGTAAAACTCCTTTTCTTCCCAGTTCCGCAAATCTTGCTAAGTCTATAATCTCACCATCTATAGGTGTATAATCCACCTTAAAATCTCCCGTATGAATTATTACTCCTAATGGTGTATGTATAGCTATAGCAACAGAATCTGCTATGCTGTGATTTGTTTTTATGAACTCAACTGACATATATTGAAGTTTAATATTATCTCTTGGTGCAACAGTCTTTAGCTCTACTGAACTTAACAGCCCATGCTCTTTTAACTTATTACCAACTAAGCCTAATGTTAACTTAGTTCCGTAAACCGGTACATTTAGCTGTTTCAGAAAATATGGAAGTGCTCCTATATGATCCTCATGTCCATGTGTCAGAAAAATTCCTTTTACTTTTTCTTTATTTTTAATTAAATAGCTGATATCAGGTATTACAATATCAATTCCGTACATATCCTCATCTGGAAATGCAAGTCCGCAATCAATAACTATAATCTCTTCTTTATATTCGAAGGCAGTAAGATTTTTTCCTATTTCGTTTATTCCGCCTAAAGGAATTACTTTTACTTTACCTTTTTCTCTTTTCATCAGCATCCCTCCTTATATTATATTATTTTTCTGACTATATATTTATTTTACTGGCCTATATATTTAATTTTCTGACTTACATTTGCTACATATACCAAAAAACTTAACACTGTGATCCATTATTTGAAAATCATATTGAGTTTCAATAATATTTTCTATGTTTTCTAATAGATCTTCCTCAACCTCAATAACGTCTCCACAATTACTGCAAACTAAATGATGATGTCTATGATTTTCATTTTCATGAACTAATTCATATCTTGCACACCCATCTTCTAAATCAAGTCTATATATTATTCCCATTTCCTCTAATAATAATACAGTTCTATATACTGTTGCAAGACCTATTTCTGGGCACTGCTCTTTAACATCATCGTAAATTTCTTCAACGGTAAGATGCTTACCTTCATTCTGAAGAAAACCATTTAATATAGCTCTTCTTTGAGGAGTTAACTTATATCCCCTCTGTTTTAAATTTTCTTTTAGTTTCTGTATATCTTCTATGGATAAATTTGACATATCTTTACCTCTACTAATTTAATTCACTATCAGAAAAGATAGTGCTATAGGCTTCTGCTACCATAGCAAATTCTTCTTCATCTTCAACAGTAGCTAACATCTCATTACCTTCGGTGTCTGTTACTATTTTAAGTGCAATGGCATCTCCCTCTTCATCATCAATAGGAGTTACTATAACATATTCCTCATCTTCAATGTCAAGCTTAGTTATAACTTCAAACTCAGTTTCCACACCATTTTCATCCTGAAGAACTATAGTTTCAATGTCATTATTCATTTAATTTTTCCTCCTTTTTTCTAAATTTAACTTATCTAAATATCCTTGTAGTATATAAACGGCAGCTAGCTTATCTACGATTTTACTTCTCTTCTCTCTAGATAAATCAGCTTCCAGCATAGCTCTGTGAGCTGCAACGGTAGTGAGCCTCTCATCCCAAAAAACCACCTCTATTTGAAGCTTATTCTTAAGATAATTACAATATTTTATGACCTTCTCTCCTTGAGGACCTACAGAGCCATTCATATTTTTAGGCATGCCTGAAACTATAAGCTGAGCGTCATATAAATCTATATATCTTTTAATTTCTGCCGTGTCCTTCTCTTTGTTCTTTCTATGTATGGTAGTTATACCCTGGGCAGTAAGACCTAGAGGATCGCTCACGGATACACCTATGGTCTTATCTCCAATATCTAATCCTATTATTCTCATGATTACTCCCTTTACTTAAATAAAAAGTGCCTTATGGGCACTTTTTATTTATTTGATTTCCAAATAAGCTTTAATTACCTCTTCAAGGATTTCATCTCTTTCTAACTTTCTAACCAATGCTCTTGCACCTTTATGGTTAGTAATATACGTTGGATCTCCAGAGATTAGATATCCTACTAGCTGATTAACAGGATTATAGCCTTTTTCACTCAAGGCTTCATATACTTCTGTTATTATAGATTTTGTAAGCTCTTTCTTGTTACTTGAAAAATCAAAATGCATAGTGTTTTCATTAATACCCATATATACGCTGCCTAGATAGTTAAGCAGCTTCACCCCCTTGCTAATATTTTGAAAGCAAAGATTAGTTTATCATTATTATTATCTATATTCTAATTCAATATACAAGCAATATTAAATAACTATCTTTATTATAGAACAAATTGCATAAAAAGTATACTAATTAATAATACTTTTCAATAAACCTTTTAATTTATCTAATGCTTCTTGAGTTTTTTCCGGTAATCTTCCGCCAGCTTGAGCCATATCTGGTCTACCACCGCCGCCTCCACCAGCTACTGAAGCTACCTCTTTAATAATTTTTCCACAATGCACTCCCTTTGCAACAAGTGTTTTAGATGTCATTGCTACAAAATTCACCTTATCTCCAGAAATACCTGCTAGAAGGACTAATATATCTCCACCCTTATCTCTAAGTTTTTCTGCTAACTCTCTTAATGAATTAGTATCGATACCTTCGAGCTTATAGGAAATAAATTTAATACCATTAACATCTTCTGCACCCTTTAATATTTCATCCTCTAGCCCAGAGACCATTTTTTG
>JAEXSY010000094.1 GCA_023440105.1 Bacillota bacterium | reverse complement strand
AGGTGGACTTGTAGAGCAGGCTTATCCTGAGAGGATAGAGGCTGTACTAAAAAATGCTCTCAAGGAAGCTACCTGGTGTGCCTCGGACCCTGTGTGTATTAATAGCAACGGCAAATATGGACAAGGGTATAAATCCTTAAACTATGGAGCCTGCCATAGCTGTACCTTGTTACCTGAGACCTCCTGTGAATTTAAAAATTCATTACTGGATAGGGGTGCCGTGGTGGGTACTGTGGATAATAAGGAGCTAGGCTTCTTTAGTGAATATATATAAGGGAGGCTTCGTTGTGGGAATTAAGGAATATAATCCAGAAGATATCCTCACCTGGGGAAAATACAAGGGTAAGAGAATTTCAGAGGTTTATTCTATTAGCCCTAAATATATATATTGGTTAAACTCTGATGGAAAGTATTATGTTAATCTAGATAAACTTAAGAAGTATTATTTAGATAATGCTCCTGATGAGCTTAAGGATATAAATTTTAGTGACTTTGATTAGCTTATGTTGAAATAATAGATGTTCAATTACTTTAAAGAAATGTTGAGGAGATACGATGAACAATAATCTAAAAAGAAAAAATTTGTTTGGCATGTTGGGAGTACTGATATTTACTATAAGCTTCCCTATAATGTATATGCTATCTGATGATATTATAAGCAGAATCTGCTTAGGCTTTATGCTGGTATTTGTACTATGGGCATATTTAACTGGACTTATTAAATTATATAAAGCTACAAATGATATTAATAGAGCAGCGCTTTTCATTAAAGAAGAAAAAGAAAATCATAAGGAATTATGGACTGTAATCTATGAGAAGGAGGACTTTTTCTTATATTCGTATCTAAAATCTGCCTTTGGGGCCTTTAAAAAGGAAATGAAAAGATTAGAAAGGGCAGAAGACACCTCTTATAAATGTGATATAGCTGATTATATTAATATAGATGACATAGAAGATGCATCTAACAGAGGATATTTGGAGCAGGTAGGAGCATTATTTACTGGACTAGGAATACTTGGTACCTTCATAGGACTGACCATTGGACTGCAGAAATTTGATTCTACTAGTGCAGAGGCTATGGCTTCTACTATACCAGCTCTTATTGAAGGAATTAAAATTGCCTTTTATACCTCAATTTTTGGAGTGGGATTATCTCTTATATTTAACCTTGTATATAAAAATAGCTTATTTAAACTTAACGAGGCGCTAGAAGTCTTCTATGAGGAATTTTATTTAAATGTAGTGCCTCTTCCTGATAATGATCTAGCAAATCAAATGCTTAGGTATCAACAGGAGCAAAGCAGTACTATGGTGAGATTTGCAGAAACAATTTCAGTAAAAATAGCTGAAAGCTTTGAAAAGGTGGCCCTGCCAACCTTCAATAATATTAATAATACCATGACGATGCTATCGGAAAAGATGATAGAGAATCAGACAGAAGGATTAGAAACAATAGTAAATGAATTTGTAAATCATATGAATACCTCATTAAATGGACAATTCCTGGAGCTTGGTAAAACCTTAGAGAGCATGAATGCCTGGGAGAAAAATATGATAGGTGAGGTACAGAGGGTTGTAGAGGAGCTTATAAATTCTTCAGAAAATATAACAGGAGTGAATGTTAAACTAGACTCAATTATGGAGAAGCTATCAGCCTTCTGCAGTGAGCTAAATAGCTTCCAGGTCGGAGTTAATAAGGCTTATGAAAGTGTTGATAAACAGAGAGAGGTCTTTGAGAGATCCCTTGCAGGACAAGAATTTTACCTTAGAGGTCTTCAAGAGCATGAAGCTGCTCTGCTTAATAAGTTCTCAGAGATAATCATAAAGGTAGAAGAGCTTTTAAAAACCTCTGAGGGCCAAATGGAGGTAAATAATAACATAACAGAAGCTCTTAATAATAAGCTAAATAGCTCTGCTGAAGTATTAAAGGAGGTATCAGCTGCCTTTAATAAGGATATTGAGGCTTCAGCTAAGTCCTTAGGAGCTGTTACAGAAACCTTTAATGATGAAATACGTAAATCTGCTCAGGGAATGAAGGACATTACCGATAGCTTCCAGGAAGGGGTTAAGGAAACAGCTGGAAGTGTTAAGGCTATAGCACAGGAATTTAATAATGATATAGCTATTTCAATAAAACTCCTTAAGGATTCTGGTGAGGAGTTTATCCAGAGACTTCATCACTATTTCGGACAGATAGAGCAGATATCTAGCAGCACTGCATCCTTATTTAATAATGGAATAGACCTAGCTGCTAAAAGGATGGAGGAGCTTTTAAGATCATATAATGAAGATTTATATAATGCTGCCGGTGAAATGAAGGGTATAGGAGGAGACTTCAGAGAGGAATTAAACGCATCTGCTCTTATGCTTCAGGAGGTATTTAAGGGCTTAAATAAAGAGCTTGGAGCATCAGCTAAGGAGCTGGAGGGAATTTGCTTGAGATTTAATGAAACCGTAGCAAAATCTGTTCAGGTATCTAATGATATAACAGAGACCTTTAAGAAGGATGTAAATTATTCCGTGAAGAAAACCTTTGAGGTATTTGATACCAGCCTTAGTGAAATTTCAATCCACTTAAGTGGAACCATTAAGGAAATACAGGAAACAGTGGATAAGCTTCCTATGGTGGAAAATGAATACTTACATAAGATTAAAGAGCAATATGATGGCTATGTAATGGAGCTTGTTAAAGTTCAAAAGGACATTAAACGCTTCATGAGAGAGCTGTTAGATGAAGCTACTAAGGAGAAGTCTTCAGGATCTGAAGAAAAAAAGATATTGATTTCTGCTATACCACAGGATTTCAATCATAAAGGAGCTGTAGGCAAGGAGAGTGAAGTCTAGCCTATGAAAAAGTATAAAAGGAAGAGGCGAGGAGAAGGAAGTTCCTACTGGCAATCCTATTCAGATATGATGGCGGCATTACTTTTGATGTTTATCCTGATTATGTCCTTTACTATTCTTCACTCTCTGAGCAGCTATGAACAGCAGAAAAAGCTTTTAGATGAGCAGCAGGAAAAGCTTGAAAAGCTTGTGGGAGTAAAATCTGATATTATCCAGGATTTAAGTCTTGAATTTGAAGATACAAGCCTCAGCATATCAGTGGATCCACAGACAGGAGCCATAGCCTTTGACTCTAACGTTTTATTCGATTATAACCAGGTGGAGCTGAAGAGTACAGCTAAGGAGTTTTTAAATGAGTTTATGCCAGTGTATTTAGAGGTGCTTTTAAGTGAATCCTATGAACCATATTTATCTGAGATTATTGTAGAAGGTCACACTGATGATAACGGTAGCTATATATATAATTTGGATTTGTCCCAGAAAAGAGCCTTATCTATAGCTACATATTTCATAGAAGAGGGTGAAGCTATATTAGATAAGG
>JAEXSY010000079.1 GCA_023440105.1 Bacillota bacterium | reverse complement strand
ATGGGCCTTACAGATCCACCCTATAACTGTGATATTAGTGGTGGCACTGGCTTGAAGATAATGAATGATAATATGGATAGCAAGTCTTTTCATGATTTTCTCTTAGCTGCCTTTAAGAATATTTATGATAGCCTTGATGATGGAGCAGCAGTATATATTTTTCACTCTGATTCAGAGAAGGTAAATTTCTTTAATGCTACTGTTGAAGCTGGATTTCACTATTCTACCACATGCACATGGATAAAGAATTCACTGGTTTTAGGGCGAGGAGATTATCAGCAGATAACAGAACCTATAATATATGCTTTTAAAAACACAGCCAGGCATAAGTTTTATGGAGATAGAAAGAACACCACAGCCTGGCATTTTGATAGGCCAACTAAATCTCCTCTGCATCCAACAATGAAAAGTATACCCCTTCTTGCATATCCTATAAGAAACTCCTCAAAGGTTAATGGAATAGTGCTGGACCTCTTTGGAGGAAGTGGCTCTACCATGATTGCCTGTGAGCAGATTGACAGAATAGCATATCTCATGGAGCTTGATCCTACCTACGCATCAGTTATTGTTAAGAGGTTTATAGTCTATAAAGAGGGAAACACTGATGATATTTACGTTCTTCGTGATGGACAGAAACTGACCTTGGATGAGGTGCTTCAGGATAGCGATCAATAATAAATTGCTAGTTTTACATTATTAGCTTGACTTAATTTCCACTCAGAGTGATGTATATAGTACAAAAATTAGAGGAGGGATTAAGCATGTTAATTAGTACCACGGTAGATGACCGAAAGAAGCTGGTTAAGGCTATAAGTGATTATACGGGAGAGAAAGCAAAGTACCTTGGAGCGCCAACATTCAACTACCAGATAGGGATATACACAGTAGACAGGGAAGGTAATATTTTAATCGATGAGAATATTTCTTTGGAAATAGAACCAGGGTTGAAAGAGATTTTAATAGCAAAAGGCTTTATTGAATCTGGCATGGATATCCTGGAGATTAACGTTCCTACTGAAGGATTGAATGGGCTGGCATTAAAGAATCTTGCTTTCATGCTTCATAGCAAGCAGTACCTTTTGAACAAAGTTACAGGAGCAAAAACCTTTGAAATTAGTGAGGAACTTACACAGAAATTGAATGAAGTTGAGGACCTCAGCAAGGAAGATTTCCTCAGGATGTTTCAAGAGAGCGGAGGCAAAGAAAGCAACCTGGGAATTGAGTTTACCAATAGCGAGGTTACCTTCTCGGTTCCGAGGGATGATGATCCTGAAAAGAACAGGGCCTATATTGAACTGGCTGCAAAGATGGTAGCCAGAGCATCAGAGGCAGTCAGGATTAATCCCAAGGAGTTAAGACCTGAAAATGAAAAATATTATCTGCGCGTGTGGCTCCTCCAGTTGGGCTTTAAGGGACAATGGGGTAAAGCATCAAGGAAAGCCCTTCTGAAGGGCTTACGGGGCCACACAGCCTTTCGTACTCCTGAGGAGGAAGAAAGAGCGAAGGAAAGGTTAAAAGCAAAGAAGGAGAGAATATCCCATGAATAATTATGAATTATTGGTATCAATTCAGAATCAGCCTGGAGCAGAGCTTTTCATCATGGAGAAGGGTACTGGAGCTTCAGGGATTGCAACCCTGTCTGATAGACAAGGATTTGTATACTGTTTTTACGGAAGTGACGATGGCTCCGATGATAAGGAAATAACTATAGAAGAATTCAACAACAGATTCCTTGCAACTATAGGAAAATGCTAAAGAACTCAATAAAATTTTTGTAGATTAACAGCAAAATAAAGATAATATTATGTATTTATTTGACTTATTTAGCGATAATAACTTGCTATATATGTGTTTCAGAGTGATATATAGACTAAAGAAAGAAGCACATTTTAGGAGGTTATTATGAAAACACAAAAATTTGGGATTGAGATTGAGCTTACAGGAATTACAAGAGCTAATGCAGCAAAGGTTATAGCAGAGCATTACAGCACAAGCTACACACACTTTGGAGGAACCTACGATAGATACGATGCTAAGGATACCAGGGGAAGGACATGGAAATGCATGTACGACTCAAGCATAGAGGCAGAGAAGAAGGTAAACGTAGTTAAAACCACAGCAGGTAAGGAATATAAAACAGAGGTTGTCAGCCCGATACTTACATACGATGACATTGAAGACCTGCAGGAGATTGTGAGAAAGCTTAGAAGAGCAGGAGCCTTTGCAAATACCTCCACAGGAATTCACATTCATGTAGATGCCTCAAGGTATACACCTCAAACCTTAAGGAACATAGTAAACATTATTGCAAGCAAGGAGGACATGCTTTACAGAGCCCTTGAGATTAATAGAGAACGCCTGAGGTACTGCAGAAAAACTAATGCAAGGATTATAGAAACCATCAATAAAAAGAAGCCAAAAACTATGGAGGAATTAAAGGACATATGGTACTCAGAGGACCCCTACGGAAACAGGAATGCACATTACAACAGCACCAGATACCATGGATTAAATTTGCATTCCACCTTTACCAAGGGAACGGTTGAATTTAGACTTTTCAACGGAACCACCCATGCGGGAAAGATTAAAGCATACATACAGTTTTGCCTTGCAGTAAGCAATCAGGCTTTAACCCAGAAGAAGGCATCAGCAAGGAAAACCACCACTGACAATGAGAAGTATGCATTCAGATGCTGGATGCTGAGGCTTGGACTTATAGGAGATGAGTTTAAAACCTGCAGACACCATTTTTTACAAAACTTAAGTGGTGATTCAGCCTGGAGGCATGCAGCTTGAAGGAGATAGGGGGAGGACAGCCTCCCCTTGATATAAAATTGATAAATTGATAAATAGAGAAAGGAAGATATTGATGAACAGAAAATTATACATAGCCTATGGCAGTAATATGGATCAGGAGAACATGGATTACAGGTGTGCAGATGCTACCCTTGTGGGAACCTCAAAAGTATATGGCTATAGGCTTTTATTCAAAGGCTCACAGACCGGTTTTTATGCCACCATTGAAAAGGATGAAGGAAGTTACGTTCCAGTCCTTGTGTGGGAGATAAGCGAGGAAGATGAAAGACATCTTGATTTTTACGAAGGCTACCCTAGATTCTACTATAAGAAGAACTTAAAGGTAGAGATTAATGGTAAGAAGAAATGGGCTATGGTGTATATCATGGATGAGAAGAGAAAGCTGGGACTTCCCAAAAGCTATTACTACGGACTTTTAGATAAGGCTTATGATAAGTTTGGATTTGATAAGAAGATTTTGAGAAAAGCTTTGGTTGACAGTAAACCTGAAATTGTAGAGTGTGTTAGATAAACTATAAAAAAGATATTTAGATATTGTGATAATTGAGGACTTCTAACGAGGTCCTTTTTTAGTCTTTAAAAATAGCAGCAGATATTAATGTGTTTTAAGGGGGTGAGGATGCTGTGGCTACAAGAGGAAGAAAACCGAAACCAACAGCTTTAAAGGTTCTTGAAGGAAATCCCGGAGGAAGACCTTTGAATCAAAATGAACCAAAGCCAGTAAAAAAGAAATCATTGAAGTGTCCTTCCCACCTTAATGAGGAAGCTAAAAAGGAATGGAAGAGATTATCTAAGGTTTTAATTGAGATGGGAGTGCTGACTGAACTTGATACTGCAGCTTTTGCAGGCTACTGTCAGGCTTATGCAAGGTGGAAGGAAGCAGAAGAATTTATAGAAAAGCATGGTTCCCTTGTTAAGACTCCTAATGGCTACTTTCAGCAGGTGCCACAGGTATCCATTGCTCAGACAAATCTAAAAATCATGCTTAAATTTGCTGAGCAGTTTGGTCTTACTC
>JAEXSY010000030.1 GCA_023440105.1 Bacillota bacterium | reverse complement strand
TTTTCAGGTATTTTAACCCTGGAGGATTTGATTGAGGAGGTAATGGGTAATATTTCCGATGAATATGACGAAAATGATGAGTATATCCATAAGCTTGATGAATTTAATTATACCGTGAAAGGTATTACTCCTTTAGAGGATTTTAACAGGTATTTTCATCTTAATATCCAGTCAAATAACGTAGAATCCCTTGGGGGATATATTATTGAGAAACTTGGGAAACTACCTAAGGTGAGAGAACAGATTGCCGTAAAAAATGTAATCTTCACTGTGGAAGCTTTAAAGCATAATAGAATTGAAAGCCTCAGAATGACCTATAATTCTCCGAAAAATAGAAATAAACCTTATAAAGAATAATAGGCTATGCATATTTTGCAGGAAATATTCACATAAATAATAAATTGAATAAATACATCAATGTAAGAAGCAGCTATGCATAGAGTTATTGCATAGCTGTTTTTTTCAGGATAAAAGCTGAATATTTATGATTTAATATTGTACTGTAGACTCTGTAGGTCTTTGTAATTAATAACTTTCATTATGTAAATTTATACATTTGATAAATATGGGGAAAAATTATAGATATTTCTCAATACTAATTATAGTAAAGGTTTACTTGAGAAAAATTAATAAATATTGCGAAAATACTTGCATAAAAATGAACTAAAGATGTATAATTATACACAAATAATAAATAAATAAATAAATAAATGAGGAGAGATAATTATGATGAAGGGATTATTAAAAAAAACTATAGCATTTTTAACTGTTGGAATACTCGCTGTTTCCCTTACTGCCTGTTCTAAAGGTGGAACTACCGTAAAAGATATAACAGATGCTGGAAAGCTTGTAATAGGTACAAGCGCTGACTTTCCACCTTATGAATTTCATAAAGAAATTGATGGAGTAGATACAATAGTGGGTTTTGATATAGCTATCGGAGAAGCAATAGCTGAGGAGCTTGGTGTAGAGGTAGAGATAAAGGATATGGATTTTGATGGTTTATTAGCAGCTCTTTCTGCAGGTACTGTTGATGTGGTAATGGCAGGGATGAATCCAACCCCTGAGAGAGAAGAAAGTGTTGATTTTACTGATATATATTATTATGCTGAGCAAACAGTTTTGATAAGAGCAGAAGATGCGGATAAGTATACAACTGCTGACTCTCTTGATGGATTGAAGGTTGCTGCTCAGAAGGGTACTATACAGGAAGATTTGGTAAAAGAACAGATTGAAGGTGCGGAAATAGTTGCATTGGCGAAGATTCCAGACTTAGTTCTTCAATTAAAGAGTGGTAAGGTAGAAGCTATAGCTGTGGAAAGTGCCGTTGCAGAATCCTACGCTAAAGCTAACAGTGATTTGGTAGTTGGTTCCTTCCAGTTTGAGGTTCCGGAAGAAGAAAAGGGAGCAGCTATAGCAGTTAAGAAGAATTCTGATGAGCTTATAGAAAAGCTTAATGAAATACTAGCAAAGCTTATTAAGGAAGGTAAGGTTGATCAGTTTGTAGTGGAAGCAAATGAAATGGTAGAAGCAGGAGAATAAAAATTATCATATTAATTATTTACGATATAGGTTCAAGGAATAGGAGATATTATGGATTTCAGTTTTTTATCTAGATACCAAGGGTTTTATATTAGTGGAGCAAAGATAACCCTCTATCTTGCTTTTTTCTCAGTAATACTCGGAACAATGTTTGGGCTAATATTAGCCTTATTAAGGCTTTCAAAAATTAAAATTTTTAATTTTATAGCTACGGCCTATATAGAGTTTTTTAGAGGGACTCCGATACTGGTACAGCTCTACATTATATATTATGGTCTTTATGCCATTGGATTAAAGCTTCCTGACAATGTGGCGGGGATAATAACGCTGTCTATAAACAGTGCTGCTTATGTTGCTGAAATCATTAGGGCTGGTATAAGTGCTGTGGATAGTGGTCAGACAGAAGCAGGAAGAAGCCTGGGATTAACAGGTGCTGAAACCATGAGGTATATTGTGATACCTCAAGCCTTTAAAAATATACTTCCAGCATTAGGAAATGAATTTATTACTATAATAAAGGAATCCTCCATTGTTTCAGTAATTGGTATACATGAGCTTATGTACAATGCAAACACTGTAAGAGGAAATACCTTTAAGCCCTATGAGCCACTGATAGTTGCTGCAATTATATATTTTGTTATAACCTTTACCTTATCTAAGGTTTTGGGTATCTTTGAAAGGAGACTTAAGAAAAGTGATAAAAATTAGTAATTTGCATAAATCCTTTGGAAGTCTTGAGGTGCTAAAGGGCATTGAGGAAGAAGTGAGAAAGGGAGAAGTTCTAGTGATTATAGGACCAAGTGGTTCTGGTAAAAGCACTCTTTTAAGATGTATTAACCTCCTGGAGGCGCCTTCTGAAGGAAGTATATTATATAAGGATGAAGATATAACCAAAAAAGGTGTTAATGTAAATAAGGTAAGAGAGAATATGGGAATGGTGTTTCAGCATTTCAACTTGTTCCCTCATATGACTGTTCTTGATAATATAACCCTAGCTCCAATGAAGGTTAAAAATAAAAGCAAAGAGGAAGCTGAAAGGATAGCCTATGAGCTCTTAAAAAAAATAGGGCTACAGGATAAGGCTAAAGAATATCCCAATAAGCTATCAGGAGGTCAGAAGCAGAGAATTGCTATAGCTAGGGCTCTTGCCATGGAGCCAGAGGTTATGCTCTTTGATGAGCCTACTTCAGCTTTAGACCCTGAGATGGTAGGTGAGGTTTTGAATGTTATGAAGGATCTTGCTTCTGAAGGTATGACCATGGCAGTGGTTACCCATGAAATGGGTTTTGCTAGAGAAGTGGCTGATAGGGTAATATTTATGGATGAAGGGGTTATAGTAGAAGAAGGAAGCCCAGATGAAATTTTTTCTAATCCTAAAAACCTACGTACAAAGGATTTTCTTGGCAAAGTTTTACATTAGTATACAATTTTCTTATATGTAAATTATAAATTAATATATTTATTTTTTTTAAAATAACATAAATTTATTGTTAAGTTTATGTAAATATAAATGTTGACTGCTTATACACATATAAGCAGTCAACATTTTTATATAATTAAATATTTTTTTTTTGAAAGTGCATAATATATTCATATAATTATGATAGTATAAGGGTGTAGATT
>JAEXSY010000004.1 GCA_023440105.1 Bacillota bacterium | reverse complement strand
CTTCAGGATAAGTCCCGCTACTTCTTAGAAAAGATAGAGGAGTGGAGAGATAAGTCTATATACATGCCTATAGATGAATTTATCTGGTATCTTTATATGGATACTGCCTACTATGGCTATGTAGGTGCCATGCCTAAGGGAATACAGAGGCAGGCAAACCTCAGAATTTTGTTCCAGAGAGCAAAGGAGTATGATAAAACTAGCTTCAAGGGCTTATTTAACTTTATAAACTTCATTAATCGTCTGAGAAAGAGCAGCGGAGATATGGGCAGCGCTAAGATCTTAGGGGAAAATGAGGATGTAGTAAGAATAATGAGTATCCACAAGAGTAAGGGATTAGAATTCCCTGTGGTGATTTTATCAGGAACTGGTAAGAACTTTAACCTCATGGACTTAAAGGGAGAGGTGCTCTACCACGAGGAGCTGGGCTATGGTCCTAACTATGTTAATTTAGAGGATAGGGTTAGCTACTCCACTATTCCAAGAGAGGCCATAAGGAGAAAATTCCTCTTAGAGAGTTTATCGGAGGAGATGAGAGTCCTCTATGTAGCCCTTACTAGAGCAAAGGAAAAGCTCATAATAACCGGAGCTGCAAATTTTAAAAGCTCTATGAAGAAATGGGCTCAGGCATCTTCTTTCCTTGGAAGAATACCAGAAGCAGAAGTGTTAAAAGGCTCCAGCTATTTAGATTGGATAGCCATGGCGATGATGAAGCATCCTGATGGAAAGCCTTTAAGAGAAGTAATTGGTGAGGATTCATTGGTTACGGAGTATTATGAAAATTCCTTATGGAGGCTTCAAATGTGGAGAAAAAGGGATATCCTTGTGGATGAAAATGAAGAGCCTGTGGATAATTCTGAAGAAATTGAAGTGCTAAGGGGAGAAGAAGGAGCATTAAGTGAAGAAATAGACAGAAGGCTCAGCTTCACCTACAAATACAAAGAATCCTCAAAGCTTCCAGCAAATATTTCTGTATCAGAGCTGAAGCGTCAGTCTCTTAAAGAGGAATATGACGGAGAGTTTGTATCTATATTTAAGCCTGAAGGCATAAGGAAGCCTCAATTCCTTCAGGAGAAGAAGGGACTTTCCGCAGCTGAAAGAGGTACTATAGTTCACTTTGTCATGAGACATTTAGACCTAACTAAGGTGTCTTCTAGAGAAGAGATAGAGGAGCAGCTTAAAAGGATGATTGAGCTGGAGCTGATCACTGAAGAAGAGCTTAAGGCTGTAAGTGTAAAAAGAATAATAGCCTTCTTTAATAGCTCTCTTGGTAAGAGACTTCTAAAGGCTTATGAGACAACAGGAAAGGTCTATAGAGAAATACCATTCTTTATAGAGGTGCCTGCCACTACAGTAAATCCAGAGCTTCCTGAGGAGCTCTATGGAGAGGAAATGATAAGAGTCCAGGGAATTATAGACTGCTACTTTGAGGAAGAAGGAGAGCTGGTGCTTCTGGACTATAAGACGGACTATGTAGAGGAAGGCGGAGAGGAAAAGATAGCAGAGAGATATAAAACTCAGCTGGACTACTACTGCCAGAGCCTCCTTAGGCTTACAGGTAAGGAAGTAAAGGAAAAGTATCTGTATTTGTTCTTTAATGGAGCTATTCTTAAGCTATAGAAGTATTTATAATTAAGAGTATAGCTTTTATGAGGATTACAGTGATATTTTAAGAATTAGGATGGGATACATTTTGAAATATAAATATATATTATTTGATTTAGATGGAACACTGACTGACTCCCAGGAGGGAATTACTAAAAGTGTTCAGTATGCTTTAAAGTATTTTGATATTATTGAGGAGGACCTGACAAAGCTCATATGCTTTATAGGTCCCCCTTTAAAGGATATGTTTTGCGAAAAATACGGCTTTTCTGAGGAAGTAGCTTTAAAGGCTATTGAAAGATATAGAGAGAGATTTTCTGAACTAGGCTGGGCAGAAAATGCTCTATACCCAGGTGTGAAGGAAGCCTTAGAGGAACTAAGAGCTAGAGGCTTTGTTCTAGCTGTTGCCTCCAGTAAGCCTGAGTTTTTTGTTAATAGGATATTGGAGCACTTTAATATCCAGGAGTATTTTCAGGTTATAGTAGGCAGTGAGCTTGACGGTACTAGAAGCAATAAAGCTGAAGTTGTACAGGAGGCTCTGAAGAGGCTTAACCTTGAGGCAGAGGACAGGAAGCTATGCGTTCTCGTAGGAGATAAAATTCATGATGTAGAAGGAGCACATATCTCTGGAATTCACTGCATAGGAGCTTCCTACGGCTTCGGCAGTGCTGATGAACTTCAGGAGGCTGAATATGTTATAAAATCTATCGATGAGCTTCCTTTGCTTCTTGTATAGTCTTCTAATTACAAATTTAATTATTAGTTATATATTTATGTACTAATATAAGAATTTAGGTGCAAAAAGGGCTACACAACCAGCAGTTGAGTGATTATTAAACTGTTGGTTGTATATTTTTATATGGAAACAACTAATAATAGCTTCAGTACTCTTCTATTAAGCTGTAAAATTAAATCATAAAGTAAATAGGAGTGGTGACTATGATGACATTAGGCAATAAAATATCGAGCTTAAGAAGGGGTAAGGGAATAAAGCAGGAGGAGCTGGCAGAAAGGTTAGGAGTTTCCCCACAGGCAGTATCTAAATGGGAAAACGATATTTCCTGTCCCGATATAATGCTTTTGCCCAAGCTTGCAGATATCTTTGATGTAACAGTGGATGAGCTTCTTTCCAGGGAAGAAAAAAAGCAAATACAAATCCTTCCTGAGGAAAAAAGAAAGAATATAGATG
>JAEXSY010000438.1 GCA_023440105.1 Bacillota bacterium | reverse complement strand
GTAACTAATATGGGGGATAAGAAATCCAGACAGATAATAGGGAGAGCAAGAAGATTAAATCCAGAAAGTATAATTGCTGTAGTAGGATGCTATTCTCAGATTGCTCCGAAGGAAGTAAGCAATATAGAAGGAGTAGATGTAGTCCTTGGTAACAGAAATAAAGGAGAAGTGGTTTACTGGGTTAATAGGTCTAGAGATGAGAAAAAGCAAATAGTTAAGGTAGGAGAAATTCTCAAAAATAAAGTTTTTGAAGAACTATCTATAGAAAATTTTCAGGATAAGACAAGAGCCTTTCTGAAAATTCAGGATGGCTGTAACCGCTTTTGCAGCTATTGCTTAATACCTTATGCTAGAGGAGGAGTATGTTCTAAACCAAATAATAAAGTTATAGAAGAAGTGAAAAAATTAGCAGACCATGGTTTTAAGGAAGTTATCCTATCGGGAATTCACATAGCCTCCTATGGCTTGGACCTTGACGATAAGATTACATTAGTGGATATTTTAGAGGAGCTAGAGAATATAGAGGGAATAGAAAGGGTGCGAATTGGCTCAATTGATCCTACCTTTTTTACGGAGAATACCGCTGACAGGCTTGCTGCTTTAACAAAGCTTTGTCCCCATTTCCATTTATCCCTTCAAAGCGGTTGTGACGAAACTCTAAAAAGAATGAACCGAAGATACACTGCAGCTGAATATCGAGAAATAGTTACGCTTTTAAGAGAGAAGATAAAAGATGTAAGTATAACCACCGATGTAATAGTTGGCTTTCCTGGTGAAACTTCAGAAGAGTTTAATGAAACCTATGAGTTCTTAAAGGAAATAGCTTTAACTAAGGTTCATATATTTAAATTCAGTCCTAGAGCAGGGACTAAGGCTGAAAAAATGGCCAATCAAATTGATGGAAAAGTAAAGGATGAGAGAAGCAAACTTCTTCAAGAATTGAATGAGAAGAATGAAAGTAATTTTGGCGAGAGCTATGTTGGTAGGACCTTGCCGGTGCTAATAGAACAAAAAATCTCACATGAAGAAAACTTATATTCAGGATATACTCCAAATTATCTTAATATAATGGTAAAATATAATGGAGATAAGGATATCATAGGTGGTATTGTAAATGTAAAAATCCAGAGCTTCAAAGGTGAATCAGGGCTTGGGATTATTACAGCTTAAATAAAGCTATGAGGAGGTGTATTATGGATAACTGTATTTTTTGTAAGATTATTAATGGTGAAATACCATCACAAAAGGTCTATGAGGATGAAAAAGTTTTGGTGTTTAAAGACATCAATCCAGAGGCTCCTGTACATATTTTAGTGGTGCCGAAGGAGCATATAGAAAGTGCTAATGATATTAATGAAGAAAACTCTTCAATTATAGGTCATATCTTTGTTGTTATTGCCAAGGTTACAAAAGATTTGGGGATAGATAAGAATGGCTATAGAATCGTTAATAATTGTGGGAAGGATGGATTGCAGACCGTACCCCATCTTCACTTCCATGTTTTTGGAGGAAAAACCTTTAATTGGCCTCCAGTTTAGGTGTAAGAATCGAGCTATAGAAAATTTTTATAAAAGATAATAAGAATTTGCTTTATGTAATTCTTGACAGTAAATTATAGTCTATAGTATAATTAAGCGTGTGCTATTTAACCCGAAGGCTGTTATATTGTTATATAATATGAGCTAGCGGAGGGAGGGATAATAGATGTCAGAAATCAAAGTTGGAGAAAACGAAACACTAGAAAGTGCATTAAGAAGATTCAAGAGAAAATGCGCTAGAGCCGGAGTTCTTTCAGAGGTTAGGAAGAGAGAGCATTACGAGAAACCAAGCGTTAAGAGAAAGAAAAAATCAGAAGCTGCTAGAAAGAGAAAGTTTAAATAAACTTTTTTGAAAGAAGGTACCATTAATGTCTATTAAGGGAAAACTTCAAGAGGATTGGAAGCAAGCGATGAAGACCCGCGATAAATTTAAAGCGAGTACCTTAAGCACTGCTAGATCCGCTATTCTTTTTGTTGAAAAAAATAAAGGGATAGAACTTGAGGATTCACAGGTTATCGAGATATTAGCAAAAGAAGTTAAACAAAGAAATGAAGCTGTGCTTGAGTTTCAAAAAGGAAACAGGCAGGATCTTGTAGATAAGGCAAAAGCTGAAAATGAGATTTTGTTAAGTTACCTTCCTCAGCAGTTGAGTAATGAAGAAATATATGAGATAATAGAACAGTCTGCAGTTGAAGCGGGTGCAAATAGCATTAAGGATATGGGGAAACTTATGAAACTAATTATACCAAAAACTTCTGGTAGAGCTGATGGTAAGTTGGTTAGTACCCTAGTTAGAGATTATTTAAATAAAAAATAAAGTATAGAACTCACATTTTTGTGGGTTCTTTTATTTTTTTGTAAAATTGTCCGTAAGCTCTTTTTCCTGCTCTTTCTTCTACAATCATTAGAAAATGTGTTCATTTAATGGTGTGTATGAATTAAGTGTATATGCACAAAGAGACGTGCATATACGAAGATTAAGGTGTGTATGAATTAAGTGTATATGCACAAAGAGACGTGCATATACGAGAACAGAGGTGTTTATGAATTAAGTGTATATGCACGAAAAGCGTGTGCATATACGAAGTCTAAGGTGCATATTTTATACCATACTACTAATGGAGGTGGGATTGTTGGGGGAAAAGGTGAATAAGCTTAAGGAAGCATTTGCTGAGAAGTTAGAGATACCAAGGGATGTTGTGATGAATATACCTAAGATAACTTTGACTGGTGATAGAGATATGCTTATTGAAAACCATAAAGGAATTGAAGCTTTTCATGAGAAGATGATTCAAGTGAATTCTAAGCTAGGCTTAATAACCATTGAAGGGGAAGGTTTGGAGATTGTATACATCGGAGGAGCTACTATAGCCTTGAGGGGCTCCATTAATAAAATTTATTATGGGGAGAAAAAAGATGTGGCTGAAGAATTTAAATAGAGGAAGCATACTTTTAGAAATTAGCTGTATGCTTCCTGAGAAGTTTATTAATACCTTATGGATTAAAGATGTAGAGTGTAAAAATTTATGCAGATTGAATCTTACTACCTATACCCTAGAAATTAATTTTAAGGATTATGATAAGTTCGTTAATACTTGCAAGGACCAAGGGGTTAAGTATAAGATTCTAGGAAGAATAGGTATAGGCTTCTATTATGCAAAGATAAAGAAAAATGTAGCTTTGACTATAGGTGCTTTTATTTTTATATTGGGCCTTTATTTGTTATCAAATTATGTTTGGGCTGTGGAAATAAAAACTGATAAATATATTGCTCCTTATGAAATAAGAGCTTTTTTATATTCTGTGGGAGTAAAACCAGGTGTTAAAAAAGGAGAACTAAATGTTAAGGCTATTGAAGAAGATATTTTAAAGGAAATTGATAATGCAATGTGGGCTAGGGTGAGAATAGAAGGATCCCGGTTAAGAGTGAGGATAGAAGAAAGAACACCTCCCCCAGAGATAACTAAGAATGAAGGGGAAAATGACGTAATTGCTTCAGAGGATGGAGAAATTGTGAGGATATATACGCATAGAGGCACAGCATTAGTGAAACCTGGAGATCTGGTTAAAAAGGGTCTGTTACTCATAAAAGGGGTAGAAGGTAAAGAAGGTATGGAGTATCCCGTTTCCGCAGAAGGTACTGTGCTGGCAAAAACCTTTGAGGAGAGCCATATGGATACTAAAACCGAAGAGGTTATAGAAGTCTATACGGGCAACAAGGATAGCAGTATATATATATATATTAAAGGATTTAAAATTTATCTTAAAAAGCCTACTAAAAAATTCTTAACCTATGATAAAATAGAAGATAGTAATGGGGTAATAAAAAAAGTTGTTTTCAAAGAAAAAGAACAAAAGCTTAAGATAACTGAAGAGGAAGAAGTTGAAAATAAGGCTGCACAAAAAATGACTAATGAGAAGCTTCGGGATTTAGATAAGAACTCTCGTCTTTTAGATAGCATGATTTTTTCTGAGCCAATAGAGACAGGTTTAAGAGTTAGGGTTCTTTTTATTATCGAAAAAGATATTGCGATGAAATCCGAAGTGAATTAAATAGGTAACCAAGAGGGTGGCAGAAGATGAAAATAAAAGAAAAGCTTAATATACTTAAGCTTAAGAAATATCAAAGGGTTTTAATCATACTGGTGTCCTTTGTGGCCACAACTAGTATTCTAATGACATCTTTAATAAATCAAAAGTACAGCTATAAAGTGGGGGATATAGCTAAAAGTGATATTAAAGCAACTCGAGAAGTAGTGGATAAGGTTGCTACAGAAGCTGCCATTAAGCAAAAGGTCAGTGAGGTGGATAATCAGTATATTCAAAAGAAAGATGTACCGGCTACTGCAGTTAATAATGTAATTAGCTTTATCCAGGATGTAAAGAAAGGCAAACCGATAGATGTAGTTAGTGATATACCTGATGTAATAGATGATGCCAATGAAAAAGAAAAAATAAAAGCAGAAGCTATAAAGAAGTTAAAAGAAACTTGGAAATATAGTTTAAGTGCAGAGGATTATTCTTATCTTTTTGCCTTGACTAATGATGAGTTGACTTCCTTTGGAAATGAAATAGTAAATGCGATTAATGAAGTTTATAAAGATAATATTGAAGATGGAAAACTAGCGGACAAAATTGATGCTCAACGGATAGTTGATTCTGTACTGAATATTTCTCCATTAACAAGCAATCAGCGGAATCTAGGTAAGATTATTGCTTATGCAGAAATTCAGCCTAATTTATTTTTAGACGAAGAGGCTACAGAGGAGCTAAAAAGAACAGCAGAGAGCTCCGTATCCCCTGTGATAATTAAAAAAAATCAAATTGTTGTTAATGAAGGAGAGCCGATTACAGAAAATCAACTTGTGATACTGGAGTCATTGGGATTATTAAACACATCCAGTGCTGACATAATTTTGTTCATTGCTATAACAGTTTTAGTTGCTTTAATACTGTTTTTAGAATATTTTTATCTATTTATTCATCAGAAAGAAAT
The DNA here is from genome assembly GCA_023440105.1 of Bacillota bacterium. Lineage (GTDB taxonomy): Bacteria > Bacillota > Clostridia > Clostridiales > Clostridiaceae > JAEXZL01. The sequence goes on along the minus strand of JAEXSY010000438.1, from coordinate 13,114 downwards.
TTTTAATGATAATAAGAAGCTTATATTAATATCTCTAGTTCTTGTGATATCATTGGTTTTATCCAGATCTATATCTATTATTAGTCCGTACATCATACCCTTGGCACTAGGTCCTATGCTTATGACCTTGTTGATCAATTATAAAGTTTCTTGTATCTTAGGTGCTTTAAATTGTGTGCTTATAAGTGGAGTGGTAGATTTTTCCGTTGATATAACGTTATCTTCAGTGGTTTGTACTATCATGGGTGCAATATACCTTAGAAATATGCATCAGAGAAATGACATAATGAAATCTGGTGTGTATATAGGCATAGTTAGTTCTATAACAGTTACAGCCATAGGCTTTTTAACATCAAATAATACTTTGGAAATACTAAAGGGTGGAGGATTGACTTTCGTTTCAAATCTTTTTGCCGGAGTACTGACTATTGGACTTTTGCCATTTTTTGAATCGGCCTTCGATGTAGTAACGGTAGTTAAGCTATTGGAGCTCTCAAATCCCAATAATCCGTTACTAAAAAAGATATTGATAGAAGCCCCTGGAACATATAATCATTCTATACAGGTTGCAAATCTTGCTGAACTGGCAGCAGAAGAGGTGGGTGGAAATCCGGTTCTTGCAAGAATAGCATCATATTATCATGATGCCGGAAAGATTAAGAGACCATACTTTTTTAAAGAAAATCAAATAGGTAGAGATAATCCTCACGATAAGATATCTCCTAATTTGAGCACGCTGATAATAACTTCTCATGTAAAAGATGGCTTGGAGCTAGCTAAAGAATATAACTTACCAAAAGTAATCCAGGATGTGATTGAACAGCACCATGGCACTACCCTTGTAAAATATTTTTATATTACAATGAAGATTTCCTCTGATAGACCAGAAGAGGTAAAGGAAGATGATTTTAGATATCCAGGTCCTATACCTAATACCAAAGAGGGTGGAATAATAATGCTAGCTGACAGTGTTGAAGCAGCGGTAAGATCTATCCATGAACCTACCAAAGGGAAAATAGAAGAAATGGTGAATAATATTATTAAGGATAAACTAAATACTGGCCAGTTAGATGATTGCAATTTGACCTTAAAGGATATAAATAAAATTAGACAATCCTTTTTAAAAACTTTAAATAGCATGTATCATTCACGAATAGAATACCCCTCTCTAAAAGAACATAACAAAGGAGAAGTTTTATGATATATATAGATAACAGACAGGATAAAATAACAGTTGAAGAGGAATTGATTGAAAGCTTAAAAGAGGTCATAGCTTTTACTCTTAAAGAGGAAGGTGTAACTATACCCTATGAAGTAAGCGTAGTTTTGGTTGATAACAGTAATATTCAAGAAATAAACCTACAAACCAGGGGAATAGATAGAGAAACGGATGTTTTATCTTTTCCCCTACTTGAATATCCAGATGGAAAAGTATATGCTGATATATACAAAGGAAAGACCTTTCCTCCAGAATTTTTAGATGGTGAAGACTTGGTTTTGGGAGATATAGTATTGTCTTTAGAAAAGGCTATGGAGCAGAGTTTGGATTATGGTCATACATTTATGAGGGAGGCTTGCTACCTAACTGTACACTCAGTGCTTCATCTCTTAGGCTATGACCACATGAAAGAACAAGAAAAAAATATTATGAGATTAAGAGAAGAGTCGGTTCTTAATGCTTTTAATCTTGCTAGAGCTTGACTCTTATGAAGGTGGTAATTAATGAATGTGAAAAAGTTATTAGATAGCTTTAATTATGCTATAGAAGGAATATTGTATTCTATTAGGACTCAAAGAAATATGAGAATCCATATGATAGCTGCCCTTTTGGTCCTTACAGCCTGTTTTATGTATGATATAAGCAAAATAGAGCTTCTTATAATAACAATTACCATCACCATGGTAATTGCGGCTGAACTTATAAATACTGCTATTGAGAGCGCTATTGATGTTACTACAAATTATTACCATCCTCTAGCAAAAGTTGCCAAAAATACGTCAGCAGGAGCTGTATTGGTTACAGCTATAAATGCTGTTTTAGTTGGATATATAATTTTTTGGGAAAAGCTAAGTGAAGTTTCATTTGCTGTGATAGAGAAGGTAAAACAAACTGAACCATATATGATATTTATAATACTGGTGATTGTTTGTATAGTTACAATTATAGTAAAAGCTATTTATGGTGAAGGTACTCCTTTAAAGGGAGGTCTTCCCAGCGGTCATAGTTCTATATCATTTTCTATTGCTACGATAATAGCCTTAATTACTGAGGAACCGCTGCCAATTGCACTTGCATTCTTGTTAGCTTTAGTGGTGGCCCAAAGTAGAGTTGATTCTAATGTTCATTCTGTATTAGAGGTAGTTTTAGGTGCTATATTAGGTTCTGCTTTAACCCTTTTACTATTTCAAATATTTAGTTAGTATATAGCTATAATATTATGTGAAAACCTAAGGAGGAGAGTATAATGGATATTGATAAATTAGTTATTGGAGCACTAGAAGCAAGGGAAGGAGCTTATGCACCTTATTCGCAATTTAAGGTGGGAGCAGCCATTTTAGTTGAGGATGACAGTATATATAAAGGATGTAATATAGAAAATGCATCTTTTGGCGCTACTAACTGTGCCGAAAGAACTGCAATTTTTAAAGCTGTTTCTGAAGGACATAAGGTTATAAAGGCTGTGGCTGTTACAGGAGATCCCAATGGATATACCTTTCCTTGTGGAATATGCAGACAGGTAATAGCTGAATTTGCTCAGGACGGTAATATACCAATTATTATTGTTAAAAATAAAGAAGATTATATTACAAAAACACTAGATGAGATTCTACCGGGCTCCTTTACAAAAAAGGATCTAAATTGCTAAGGAGGAAATATGTTTAAATCAGGATTTGTTACAATAATAGGAAGACCTAATGTTGGAAAGTCAACATTATTGAATCAATTAATGGGTGAAAAGCTTTCTATAGTTTCCAGTAAGCCTCAAACTACAAGAAATAGTATGAATATTATACTTAATGGAGAGGATTATCAAATAGTATTCGTTGATACTCCAGGGATTCATAAACCAAGGCATAAACTAGGAGAATATATGGTAAATGCTGCTAAAGATGCAGCTAAAGAAGTGGATTTAGTTCTATTTTTAACTACTCCAGGAGGAGAGGTTTCTAAAAGTGATGCTTTGATACTTGAAGATTTAAAGAAGAAGAATACACCAGTATTTTTAGTGGTAAATAAGGTGGATGAAAATACCCAGGATAAAGTAGCAAAAACTTTAGCTTCATATAGTAGCTTCATGACCTTTGATGAAATCCTACCTATTTCAGCGTTAAAAGGCAAAAATGTAGATGCTCTATTAGAGCTTATGGTTAAAAGACTGCCAGAAGGACCTAAATATTATCCTGATGATATTACTGCAGATGTTCAAGAAAGATTTATTGTCAGTGAGATAATAAGAGAAAAGGCTTTAAGACTTTTAAATGAAGAGGTACCCCATGGAATTGCCATTGATATTATTGAGATGAAAGAAACCGATAAGAATTCTTATCACATTGAAGCAGATTTAGTCTGTGAAAAAGATTCCCATAAAGCCATAATAATTGGTAAAAACGGCCAAACCCTAAAAAAGATAGGTCAATACGCAAGAATGGATATAGAAAATTTTTTAAACAGTAAGGTTTACTTAAAAATTTTTGTTAAAGTCAGAAAAGACTGGAGAGATAATCCACTCTTCCTCAGGGAGTTTGGCTATAAGAAGAATAAGTAGTCCTAAGGAGATGATAGTCTGACAGCAATTGAAAGTCATGGGGTTATTCTAAAAGCTCAGGACTATAAAGAAAATGATAAACTGTTATGGATATTTACTGAAAGATTTGGAAAGATTACAGCTATTTCTAAGGGAGCTAAAAAAAGCAAAAATAAACTTATGTCTTTAAGCATGCCCTTTTCCTTTGGACAATACATGCTTTTTAAAGGTAAGAATCTATATAATCTAACGGATGGAAGAATTATCAACTCTTTTCAAGGACTTCTAAGGGATTTTGAAAAATTGACTTATGGCTCTTACCTTTGCGAGCTTATAGATATATCCCTGCCTGAGAGTGAATTAAATCCATCTCTATTCAAAGAGCTAGTTACGGCATTATATCTTTTGAATACAGATGCTTTAGATAGTGAAGTCCTTATAAGGGCATTCGAGCTGAAATTATTGAAATACACAGGCTATGGTTTGAATTTAACTACCTGTGCTAGCTGTAAAAAAACAATTAGCACTTCAGAGTACATAAATATAAATTTATACGGTGGTGTCTGTGAAAGCTGTTCTAAATTAAATACTGTTGAGGTTTCAAAAGGAGCTTATAATACTCTCAGATTTTTATCAGGAACTTCACTGGACAAAATATATAAACTAAACATTAGTAAAGAAGCTAAAGAAGAAATAAAAAAAATTCTAACCTATATAATTTCTTCAAGCTATGGCAGAAAGCCAAAAAGCTTAGAGTTGTTAAATAACTTATAAGGAGTGATATCATGGATATAACACTAGAAAAGGTAGAACAAGTTATCTCAAGAACGGGAGCTACCTATGGAGAAGCTAAAGAGGCTTTAATTGCATCAGATGGTGATGTCTTAGATGCAATTATTTATCTAGAGAACAAAAAAGACTTCTCTGAAAAAGGTAAAAAGTTTAAAGAAGAAGCATTCAATAGCTTTGATGAGCTAAAGCAAAGAATTAACGAAATAATAGAAAAAGGTAATGTATCGAGAATCATTGTAAAAAAGGATAGCAGAGTATTAGTAGATGTTCCAGTAAATGCTGGAGTAGCAGTAGGAGTTATAGCTCTAATATGGACTCCAATTATTCTAGCAGTAGGTTTTGTTACAACTGTTGCTTTTAATCTAACCTTTGAAATAACAAAGGAAGATGGTTCTGTTGAGGTTATAAATGCTGTGGTTAAAAAATCTATGAAGGATGCTCAAGGAGTCTTTCATGACTTTGCTGATAACGTAAAGAGTAAGTTCGGTGAAATGAAAAATAATATTAGACAAGAGGATAGCGATAAGAATTCTGATATTTTTGATGAAAACATGTATACCTATACGGTGAATTTTGATGATGAACAACAAGATAGCAGTGATGATAATAAGGGGGATGACAAAGGGGAGTAATCCCCTTTTGTAGTACCTTACAATAATTATATAAACTAATTGAACTATATGTAGATTATTCAGAAGACTGTTAAATTTACTAATTTTGCTCTTTTATTTATTTTTTAAAATGTTATAATAATGTATAGGTCAGTATCATAGTACAATTTTGTGTATACTTTTTCAATTAGCTAGAAGGATGTGTGGGTATGAAATTAAGCTCTAGACAAGAGAAGATTATCGATATGGTAAAGGAAGCTCAACCGATAACCAGTGAAGCTTTAGCGGCCAAGCTTGGTGTAACTAGAGCTGCTTTAAGACCTGATTTGGCTATATTGACTATGACAGGAATATTAGAGGCAAGACCAAAGGTTGGATATATTTATACAAACAAGCCTTATGGAGGCTTTGTTTATGATTATATCATGAATACAACAGCGGATTCTGTTATGTCTAAGCCTGTTTCAGTAGAAGAAAATACTATGGTATATGACGCAATATTAAACCTATTCCTGCATGATGTTGGCAGTTTAACCGTTGAGAGTAATGGGTTTCTTATCGGAAAGGTTTCCAGAAAAGACTTTCTAAAAATCACTATGGGTTCAGCAGATCTCCATAAGGTTCCTGTGGGAGTAATAATGACTAGAATGCCTAATTTAATTACAGCAGAGCCTAAGGAAAACATTTATGAGGTCGCTAAGAAAATTATCTATCATGAGATTGATAGTGTGCCAGTAGTTGAAAAAGAAATTCATGACGGAAGAGAACATCTGAAGATTATAGGAAAGGTTTCTAAAACCAACATCACAAAGCTATTTTTAAAGCTATGTGAACTTAAATAGTAAGCTCTCAGGTGTATAAAACACCTGTTAGTACACATAAATTATTACGAATGGAGGAATTATCAATGGATAAGAAGTTTGTATACCTTTTTAGTGAAGGCAACGCATCCATGAAAAATTTGCTCGGTGGTAAAGGCGCCAACCTTGCAGAGATGACAAGCTTAGGTATTCCGGTACCTCAAGGCTTTACCGTAACCACTGAAGCATGTAATAAGTATTATGAGGATGGTAAGGTTATAGCTCAGGAAGTTATTAATCAGATAGAAGAAAAAATGAGAGAGCTAGAAAATATTACTGGCAAAGAATTTGGTAATGTTGAGAAACCTCTATTAGTATCTGTAAGATCTGGTGCTAGAGCATCAATGCCAGGTATGATGGATACTATATTAAACCTTGGTCTTAATGATGATACTGTTGAAGCTATGGCTAAATTAACTGGAAATCCAAGGTTTGCATATGATTCCTATAGAAGATTTATTCAGATGTTTGCTGATGTTGTAATGGGTGTAGAAAAGAGATTATTTGAAGATTTATTGGATAAAATGAAAGAAGAAAAAGGAGTTCATCTTGACACAGACCTCGATGCTGATGATTTAAAGAAGCTTGTAGGTCAGTTTATGGAGCTCTACAAAAAAGAAAAGGGAGAAGCTTTCCCAACAGATCCAAAAATGCAGCTTATTGAATCTGTAACTGCTGTATTTAGATCCTGGGACAATCCTAGAGCTAATGTATACAGAAGGCTTAATGACATACCTTCCAGCTGGGGTACTGCAGTAAACGTTCAGGAGATGGTTTTCGGTAACAAGGGTGAAACCTCAGGTACTGGTGTTGCCTTCTCAAGAAATCCAGCTACAGGCGAAAACAAGGTATATGGAGAGTACTTAATGAATGCACAAGGTGAGGACGTTGTTGCTGGTATTAGAACACCTCAACCAATAGACCATCTAAAAGATCAGATGCCAGAAATATACAATCAGTTTGTTGATATAGTAAATACTCTAGAAAAACACTATAAAGACATGCAGGACATGGAGTTTACCATTGAAGATGGAAAGCTTTATTTCCTTCAAACAAGAAATGGTAAGAGAACCGCTCAAGCTGCTTTAAGAATAGCTGTTGAATTAGTTGAAGAAGGAATGAATTCTAAGGAAGAAGCTATATTAAAGGTTGATCCAAAGCAGTTAGATACACTCCTTCATCCAGCTTTTGATCAAGAAGGTTTAAATAACGCTACTCCGATAGGTAAGGGTTTACCAGCCTCTCCAGGAGCTGCTTGTGGTAAGATAGCCTTTACTGCTGAAGAAGCTAAAGAAAGAGCTGCTGCAGGAGAAAAGGTTGTACTTGTTAGATTAGAAACTTCACCAGAAGATATTGAAGGTATGGTTGCTGCAGAGGGTATCCTTACAGTAAGAGGTGGAATGACATCACATGCTGCAGTTGTTGCTAGAGGTATGGGAACCTGCTGTGTTGCTGGCTGTGGTGAATTAAAAGTAGATGAATTAAATAAGACCGTAACTGTTAATGGAAAAACTTATACTTCCAATGATTATCTATCCTTAGATGGAAGCACTGGAAATGTATATGGAGAGGCTTTAAAGACCGTAGCTCCTGAGATATCTGGACACTTTGAAACTTTAATGAACTGGGCAGACGAAATAAGAGCATTAAAGGTTAGAGCAAATGCAGATTCCCCAAGAGATGCTAAGCAAGCAGTAGAATTTGGTGCTGAAGGTATAGGTCTCTGCAGAACAGAGCATATGTTCTTTGCAGAAGATAGAATAGCTGCAGTTAGAGAAATGATAGTATCTAAGAATGAAGAGCAGAGAAGAAAGGCTTTAGATAAGATTCTCCCTATGCAGAGAGAAGACTTTGCTGGCCTCTATGAGACTATGGAAGAGAGACCTGTAACAATAAGGTTCTTAGATCCACCACTTCATGAATTCTTACCTCAGATAGATGAAGAAATTGAATCTCTTGCTAAAGAGATGGGGCTTACTTTTGAAGAGCTAAAAGCAACCATAGAATCCCTTCATGAGTTCAATCCTATGATGGGTCATAGAGGCTGCAGACTTGCTGTATCATATCCTGAGATTGCTGAAATGCAGACAAGAGCTGTTATTGAGGCTGCTATACAAGTTAAGAATAGTAAGGGCTTTAACATAGTTCCAGAAATAATGATACCTCTAGTAGGTGAGATAAAAGAACTTAAGTATGTTAAGGATATAGTAGTGTCTACAGCTAAAAAAGTTATAGAAGAAAATGGCGTGGAATTAGATTATCAAGTTGGTACTATGATTGAGATTCCAAGAGCTGCACTTCTTGCTGATGAAATAGCTAAGGAAGCAGAATTCTTCTCCTTTGGAACCAATGACCTTACTCAGATGACCTTTGGTTTCTCAAGAGATGATGCTGGTAAGTTCCTTCAGGATTACTATGAAAAGAAGATATACGAACAGGATCCATTTGCTAAGCTTGACCAGTCTGGTGTAGGTCAGCTAGTTCAGATGGCTGCTGAAAAAGGAAAGGCTACAAGAGCTAATATCAAATTAGGTATCTGCGGAGAGCACGGTGGAGACCCAAGTTCCGTAGAATTCTGCCATAACATTGGCTTAAACTATGTATCTTGTTCACCATTTAGAGTTCCACTTGCTAGACTTGCAGCTGCACAAGCACAGGTTAAAAATAAGAGATAAACTTTAATTAATAAAGTATAAAGGCCCCTCTGGGGCCTTTATTATCTATGTTATTTCATATTAAAATGATAGGTTTCCTCAATAATCCTCTTAAAATTTCTCATAAATTGAAGGTGATATTCATCATTTTCCACAGCTTTTGTTATTAAAGCTACAAAAGCATTTTTATTGCATTTATTTAAATTGTTATAATAATCTCTTGATATTTTCCAAAACTTCTGAGGGAAACACAGATAAACATAAATATATTTTAAATCATCTTGTGATAAGGGATGTATCTTGTTATATTCTGATATACAATCGGCTGCTAATAAAGTATTCCATCGGGTATTGCTTCTCTTTAATAGTCTTCTTAAAAAGTAACTTAAGTCATGGGCACAGTAATCTATTGAACATTTATCAAAATCAATAACCCATATAGCATTATTCTTGTCAAAGAGTATATTTTTGTTAACATAGTCAAGATGACACAAAGACAAAGATAAATTTGATATGTTTATTGCAGAAGCTGTTTCACTAGATGCAGTAGCTAATGTAAGATTATCTGAGTAATGTTCTAAAAACACTTTAGAGAATCTATCTTTTTTATTGTATGCTTCACTATAGCTTTGAACTATGTTATAATAATGTTTTTTAATAGAAGCAGATATGTCATCCTTTTGTATTCTCATGGTACTTCCTTTTATAGGAAGAAAACCTTTTGCCGCTTTGTGCATTCTGGCTAGATTTCTACAAGCTTCTGTTACCTCGGATATATTATCGTAATTACATTTTTCTCCTTCTATCCAGGGGGTTAGTATAAATAACATATTATTAAAGCTTACATATCTACCGCCTCCAAGGGTAGGAAGTAACTTAGGAACGTTTATATTATACCTATTAAACCATTCTAGTGAAGAATATATGAATCTCAAATCAGATATTGTGTAATATACTTTTTTTAAGCAATAGACTCTCGCACCTTCCTCAATTTTATATACAGCTCTTTGTTTTTCAGTGTCCTTAAATTTTATCTGAGTTATGTAGGATTTTTCTAATCCATAGTATTTAAGTATTTTCTCTCTTAATATTTCTTGAGAGAGAAAGCTATATTCTATATCTTTTATAATTTCAGTCATACCAATGGTCCCTCCCAAATATCTATAATAAGAATATATTAATTCATAATTGATTTTATACATATAATGGACAGTTAGTGTAAAATATTAATTATAATTAAAAATGAAGGATTTATAGGGCATTTGTAGAAATAAATATATAGAGGTGTAAAATATGAGTATAAGAGAAAAAATAGAGAAAATTGAAGAGTTGACTTTAATAAAAGAAGCAGCTTTATCTAAAAACTCTACTGGAAGAGAAAGATATGAACCTTTAGATGAAACAAGAACAGCATACATGGTGGATAGAGATAGGGTAATTCATTGTAAATCTTTCAGAAGACTAATGCATAAAACTCAGGTATATATAAAAACAACAGGTGATCATTATAGAACAAGATTAACACATACATTGGAGGTATCTCAAATAGCAAGAACCATTGCGAAAGCCATTGGCTTAAATGAAAACCTTGTTGAAGCTATTGCTCTTGGTCATGATTTAGGGCATGTTCCTTTTGCACATAATGGAGAAGAGGTACTAGCAAAGTTTTTGCCTAATGGCTTTAAGCACAATGAGCAAAGCGTTAGAGTAGTGCGATTTCTAGAAAAAGAGGGAAGAGGTTTAAATTTAAGTAATGAAGTGATAGATGGTATATTGAATCACTCTGGGTTTTCCAAATCCTCAAAAAAAGCAGAAACTTTAGAAGGGCAGATAGTAAAATATAGCGATAAGATTGCCTATGTTAACCATGATATAGATGACTCTATTAGAGCTGGTCTCCTCACGGTTCAAGATCTTCCAAAAGAAAGTATTAGTATTCTTGGAGAGAGCCATGGAAAAAGAATAGATACACTGGTAGGAGACATTGTAAAGACAACGGTTAACAATATTGAAAAGGGAAAAAATGAAGTAAGTTTAAGTCCAGAAATTGATGAAGCATTGTATAATTTAAGAAATTTTATGTTCAAAAATATATATAATGGTGCTTTTTTAAAGGAAGAAAGAGATAAAGCTAAGTTTATCTTGTGTCAAGTGATTGACCATTATCATAAGAATCCAGAGAAGATGCCGGAGCTTTATAAAGAAGTAGTGGAAAGAGAAGGTCTTGAAAGAGGAGTTGCTGATTATATCGCAGGGATGAGTGATGACTACTGTCTTGTCCTATTTAATAAAATATTTGTTCCTAAATTTGTTATTTATTAAGATAATAAGGATAAATAAGAGAGTAAAAGGGGTAAACTATTTTTAATGAAGAATTTAATAACAAAAATAAGAAGGATATTTATATTTAATACAGAATATATAATAAGGCAAAAGCATAATATATACTTTTTTTAATGACCTAAGAAGGAATGAAAGATTTCTTGTCGAATATGTTTAAGGCTAAAATTACAATTGTTTTATGAGATGGGTGGGAAATAAGTTGGCTATATCGGAGGAATTAATCCAAAAGATTAAGGAAGAAAATGATATTGTTGATGTTGTCTCCGAAACTGTTAAGCTCAAAAGATCTGGAAGAAATTATTCTGGATTATGTCCATTTCACAAAGAGAAGTCTCCGTCCTTTAGCGTATCCTCTGATAAACAGATTTACAAATGCTTTGGCTGCGGAGAAGCTGGAAATGTTATAACCTTTGTTATGAAGACGAAAAGCTTGAATTTTGTAGAGGCTGTAGAGCTTTTAGCTAATAGAGCCAATATCCAGATTAATATCACAAAAGGCAAGGACCAGGATAAGAAAGAGCTTTTATATAAGCTTAATGTTGATGCTGCTAAATTTTATTTTAGAAACCTGGTAAACAATAAAAAAGCTAGAGATTATTTTCTTAAGAGAGGAATAAAAGATAGTACCATAAAAAAGTTTGGATTGGGATATTCTTTAGATAACTGGAATAGCTTGTTATTTTACCTTAAGAAAAAGGGGTATAAAGAAGAGCAGCTTTTAGAAAATGGTTTAATAATTAAGAGCAGTAAGGGGAATTATTATGATAGATTTAGAAATAGAATAATTTTCCCTGTTTTTGATTATAGAGGAAAAGTAATTGGTTTTGGAGGTAGAGTGTTAGATGATTCAAAGCCAAAGTATCTCAATTCCCCTGAAGGACCTATTTTTACAAAAGGTACCCAACTCTATGGATTAAATTTTGCTATTAATAATATAAAAGAGAGCAGAACTTTAATTATAGTTGAAGGTTATATGGACTGTATTGCTCTATATCAAAACGGTATTACCAATGTAGTGGCATCCTTAGGAACTGCCTTAACAAACTCACAGGCTAAACTGATAAAAAGATTTGCTGATAAAGTTATTATATCCTACGATGCTGATTTAGCTGGTCAGATGGCTACGGTTCGAGGATTGGAAATACTGCGAAAGGTTGGATTAGAGGTTAGAGTTTTGACTGTCCCGGAAGGTAAGGATCCTGACGAGTTTATTCGTGGAAAGGGAAAGGAAGCTTTTATAGAACTGATTAATAATTCTCTACCATTAATTGATTACCGTCTAAAAAAGGCTAAAGAGAATTTGGATTTAACTAAGAGTTCCATGAGAATAGAATATGGAAAGAGAGTGACTGAAATTCTTGCAGAACTAGACCCTGTGGAAAAGGATGTTTATATAAAATTAATTTCAGAGGAATCTGGGATTAGAGAGCAAGCACTTTATGATCTTTTAGAGGAGAAATTACATACTTCTTCTGAGGATAACGTTTCTATGAATAATATGGAAGAAACTGGACAAAAATTATATATAGAACCAGCTTATTTGAAAGCTGGTAGAGCTCTGCTCAATATTATGGCAAACATGGATGAATATTATCCTTTAATCATAAGTAATATTGAAAATACAGGCTTTATATTAGAAGAACATAAAAAAATATATAACCTTATTCTTGAAGCGAAAAATAATAATGAGGATGACATTTCAAAATATATTGAAGGTCATTGTGAAGATGCGAGAACGATTAAGGAGTATATTTTGATACAGGAATTGGAATTAGACGAAGGGGACGTTAATTACAATAAGCTGCTCAATGACTATATATATCAAATAAAAAAGAAAACTTTAGAAGAAAATAAGAGCAGCATTCTTCAAAATCTAAAGGATATGGAAAATAAGGGTATGATAGAAGAGTCTCTTAATCTAGTAAGAGAGCTAAAGATTATTGAACAAAAGCTTGCTAGTTTAGAAAGGGGTAATGGTTAATGGCGGAAGGAGGTATGAACATGAAAGATAAAAAAGATGAAAAGCTCGCTAAAGATAAAAACGCCAAGGACAAAAGTAAGGATACTGTATTAAAAGATAAAGGTTCTAAAATGGGCCTTGTTAAGAA
>JAEXSY010000372.1 GCA_023440105.1 Bacillota bacterium | reverse complement strand
CTCTTAAGGCATGAGCCATAGCCCTTGGCACCTCTGCCTCTGCAGCTACAACCTCAGCTCTCATTTCCTGCTCTCTAGCTACAGCCATGGCTCTTCTTTCTTCAGCCTTAGCCTGAGCTATCTTCTTATCAGCTTCAGCCTGCTGAGTTTGAAGCTGAGCACCAATATTTCTTCCTACGTCTACATCAGCTATATCTATGGATAGAATTTCAAAGGCCGACCCGGCATCTAACCCCTTGCTTAATACTGTCTGGGATATCTTGTCAGGATTTTCTAAAACCTCTTTATGAGCCTCAGAGCTACCAACGGTGGTTACTATACCTTCACCTACCCTAGCGAGAATAGTAGTCTCCCCAGCACCACCAACAAGTCTTTCTAGGTTTGCTCTAACAGTCACCCTAGCTTTAACTAAAAGCTCTATACCGTCCTTAGCAACGGCTGAAACATTAGGAGTCTCTATAACCTTAGGATTAACACTCATCTTTACAGCTTCTAATACATCTCTACCAGCTAAGTCAATGGCTGCAGCCTTTTCAAAGGGAAGATCAATGGAAGCTCTCTGAGCTGCAATAAGGGCATCTATAACCTTATCTACATTACCACCAGCAAGATAATGGGCTTCCAGCTGATTAACATTCATGTTCATACCAGCCTTATTTGCCTTGATTAATGGAAGAATAATTCTAGAAGGTACAACTCTACGAAGTCTCATACCTATAAGATTGAATATACTAACCTTTACTCCAGCTGCCAGAGCAGAAATCCAAAGACCTAATGGAACAAAGCTCATAAACATTGAAAAAACAAAGATAACAACAACAGCAACAATTACCAGGGTAATTAAACCATCCATACCAGTGATACCATTCATAAATTTTTAACCCCTTTCATATTAACTTAATTATTATTAATTATTTTTTGAACAATAATCTTACTTCCCTTAACTTTAATTATCTTAACGGCGGTGCCGGCCAAGATATATTCTCCGTCAGAGGTTACATCAAGCTTTAAGCCTTCAATATCAACGATACCTGCAGGTCTCAAATCCGTAAGAGCAGTGCCTTCTTTATCCACAAAATACTGTAAATCCTCTGAGCTTATAAAGCCCTTCTCCTTGGTTTGCTCATCATTCAAAACTAAGGTCTTTTTCATTTTTCCCTTAGAAAGAGACATTAATACCACAGCAAAGAGTATACTTAAAATCACCAGGATTATCAGCATGAAGATAATACCTTCTATTATATTATCCGCAGCAAATATCACTGCAAGGATGAGACATATGGCACCAGTGATGCCTGCAATGCCAAAGCCTGGCACAAACATTTCAATGGTCACAAGAACCAAGCCTGAAATAAAAAGCACCATGGCAACAGTACTTACTCCACTAAAAAAAGCTACCCAATCCACTATTTCCACCTCCTATATTCACTTACTATAGTACAAGTATAGCTTGTTTTATAGGTATATATAATAGATACTTTCTCACTTATACATTTATTCATCTGAAATGTCACTTTTATTGTATCTGTTTTGGAAGCATCACATCAAACTCAGTATGACCCTCATCAGAAACCAACTTAAGCTTGCCTTCGTATTTATCTACAAGCTCTTTTACGATATAAAGCCCCATACCTTGTCCCTTATTACCTTTCGTCGTAAAGCCTTCTTTAAAAATATCATCGATTATTTCCCGAGGAATTTTCGGTCCATTATTAACTATGGAAAAACCAAAGTCTGTGATATCCTCATTGATCTCTAAATAAAGCTTTCTATCACCTTTTATTTCTTCCAGAGCATAGATGGAGTTATCCAGTATATTTCCGATAATACGGCATAGCTCCCAGGAAGGTATAGAAAGCTTATTAAGATCTGAGGTTATAGAAAGCTCCATATCGATATTCTTCTCCTCTGCTATAGCAAGCTTAGCCTGAAGGAGTGCATTAACCGCAGGCTCTGAGGTCTTTAAGGCTTTATTCACCTTGATGATATCCTTATATACAGGCTCCATGTATTTCATGGCCTCCTCAGGCTCCTTAAGCTCTAAAAGTCCATAAACTACCTGAATATGATTTAAATAATCATGTCTCTGTGCTCTTATGGTCTTGTTAAGCTCCCTAAGGTGATTAATAGTATCTACCATCCCCTGTCTCTCACCACGGTTATACATCAAAAAATATAGACTTGCTATAGAACAAGCACTATTAATTGCCAGGCTTAGGGCTAAAATATATAAAAGAACGCTGAAGCTTTTTAAATTCTCAGGAGAGCCGCTATTAATAATTAAAAGAAGGATAAGGGCAATCTGCAGTACATTTACTCCTAAGGATCCAATGATGATTTTTCTTCCTATGTCTATGTCAACTTTCTTCATATAATCTCCTCTTTATAATTAAAATAACATAGAAAAATAAAAGTTTAATAATAAAATTATACCATATTAATATAGTAATTAGTGAGATACTTCCAGTATCCTCCAATATATTTATATAAAAAAATAAAGCAGAGCAATTAAAAAGTGTTTTTTTGCTCCGCTTCATTATTATTTTAAAACATTATGCCAGTAAAGCTCTATCGCTATCAAAGACTCTTCCACTGGATTTTTCAAAGTTATGAAGTAGCTCCTCTACTGTAAGCTTTCTTTTTTCTTCTCCTTTGATATCTAGTATTATCCTTCCCTCATCCATCATGATAAGCCTGTTGCCGTAAGCTATGGCATCATGCATATTATGAGTTATCATAAGGGTAGTAAGCTTATTTTCCTGTACAATCTTATCAGATATCTCTAAAACCTTGGCTGCTGTTTTAGGATCTAGGGCAGCGGTATGCTCGTCGAGGAGAAGAAGCTTAGGCTTTTTTAGGGTTGCCATCAATAAGGTTAGTGCCTGTCTCTGACCTCCAGATAGAAGCCCTACCTTTGTAGTTAATCTATTTTCCAGGCCTAAATCCAGGGTTTTTAAGAGATTTTTGTAGTGTTCTCTTTCCTTCTTTGATATACCCCAGCGAAGGGTACGAGACCTTCCTCTTCTATAAGCCAGAGCAAGGTTTTCTTCAATCCACATATCTGCTGCACTACCCATCATAGGGTCCTGAAAAACTCTTCCTAAAAGCTTTGCTCTCTTATATTCAGGAAGTCCTGTTACCTCCTGTTCTCCAATAATAATTTTACCACCGTCTATGGGAAAGGTACCGGCCACAGCATTAAGAAGGGTAGATTTTCCTGCTCCATTGCCTCCGATAACCGTTACGAAATCTCCTTCTTTCAGGGTTAGATTTATCCCCTGTAGTGCTATCTTTTCGTTTATTGTTCCACCATTAAAGGTCTTATATATATCTGTTAGCTTAAGCATTACTCCTTCCCTCCCTTCTTATATTTATAGTCAGCTTTCCTCTATAATTACTCTTAATATAGGGTATAGATAAAAATGCTGCTACGGTCACTGCTGAAAAGAGCTTGAGGTCTGTGGTTGAAAGCCCCAGCTGAAGAACAACCGCTATTACTATATAATATATGATTGAGCCTAAGGCTGCAGAGGTTAGCTTCACAGCGAAGCTTCTCCTTGCTCCTATAATAACCTCTCCAATTATTATTGAAGCTAGTCCAATAACAATTGCACCACGGCCCATATTAATGTCTGCATTCCCCTGATACTGTGCATATAGTCCACCA
>JAEXSY010000338.1 GCA_023440105.1 Bacillota bacterium | reverse complement strand
TCGTTATGATATCCACTAACTGCATATTTTTCACTATAAAAAACAACGTGAAGCATTACAAAAAAGCACAAAACGCTACAGCATATCCCAAAATACTTATACCATTCGTTCTTTGAAATACTCCAAGTATTACTAGTGACTATCAGTATCCCAACACTTATGCCGATTAAGATTATCTCCATAGCAAGATGATACGTAAATATACTAAGCTTGCCAGCAAAGGTTATAAAAGGAATAATAAACATACCTATTATATTGATAAATGTATAAAATGATAAATATGTGTTCTTTTGTCTATAATGACAATTGTCTCTCAACATATAATACCACCTCTTGACCATAATTGAATAATTGTATTAATTCGTCATATTTATTAATATTCCTTCACATATTTTATTTATAATTGTAATTTTTACTTTTTTAGACTTTTTATATGTTATGAATAAAACAAGATATTAATTCGATAATGATTATCTCATTGTCCCTCTTTTAGAGCCAGAGCAATACACAGTTTTGTAAATCACAGGTCAACAAAACCATGATGTTTGCAGTTAACATAACATAAGCAACAAACTGTTGTGCCACAGCTACAGTTAAAAAATAATTTTTTCTAGACTTATCCTTTAATAAATAACATTGTTTAAGCTTTTTATTTAAACGAACCCTATGTTTATTTATTAAACCTGACGAAAGCCTAAATTGTTCATCCATTCGATATCCCGCAGAAAACAAAGCTATAAAGTATATTATTATGATAACTACAAACTCTATCAAAATGCTTAAACCCTCCTCGCAGCTAATCCACCTAAAACAAATCTACCAGTTGTTATAGCAATACTCTTCTTGATTGCTGTTTTTGTAGAAATCTGTTTTGCAATCGCTTTTTTAGCATATTTAACATTAGGCTCTATCTCATCAGGAGTAGAATAGGTTGGATTTTCTACCATGACATGCATAACCCGACCCAATGTTTAAAAATAGCATAGAGTCAGTTTATGAATGGAACGTTAGATTTATTTACAATTAAACTTTACACCATAATATTTATTCTATATTGTGCAACCTTATTCCCAAAAAGCTAAATCATATATCCTTATAAAAATTACAAATCCTCTACCCCCCTGTAATAGGGAGATAGAGGATTACTGGTTTTATACATTTAATTTTATAAGCAAATTGCTGCTGCCTGAATACCTGCGATTGCACCATCGGCAACCGCTGTAGCCACCTGTCTCACTTTTTTCACACGGATATCTCCTGCCGCAAATACTCCCGGGATTTCCGTCTGCATGGAATCATCAACG
The DNA here is from genome assembly GCA_023440105.1 of Bacillota bacterium. Classification (GTDB taxonomy): domain Bacteria; phylum Bacillota; class Clostridia; order Clostridiales; family Clostridiaceae; genus JAEXZL01. The sequence goes on along the minus strand of JAEXSY010000338.1, from coordinate 4,118 downwards.
GGAATATAGCCGCCATCTAACTTCAATTCTGTGTACATCTGCGTATTCGGAACAATCCCCGCATATACAAATACTCCGCACTCTGCATCTTTTACAATCTGCTTCTTTCCAGTTTTGTTATCTGTAAATTCAAGTTCTTCCACCGCTTCGTTGCCATATACTGCAGTAAGGCTTGAATGTGGCATGATTTCAATATTATCATGGATAACAACTTTATCTTTGAATTCCTGTATACATGCAAGTTCATCTTCCACACATACAATAACTACCTTTCCTGCTATTTCAGCCAGATAAAGAGCTTCCTTTACTGCTCCATCTGCTCCCCCGATTACATAAACATTCTTTCCTTTATAATCCAAACCATCTTTTGGTGCATTTAATCTGACACCTTTCAGACTTTCCCCGGGAATACCTAACATACGACCAGAACCACCATTTGCCAAAATTAAGGTTTTAGATTCATAACTTTCTTTATCCGTAACGACTTTCTTTATTTCACCTGTAAGTTTTGTCTCTGTCACATTTTCATAACGAATCTCCACACCGGCACCGAGCGCCTGCTCTTTCATTCGTTCAGCAAATGTCTTGCCAGATTCTTCTTGAACTATTGCTGTATAATGTGTAACTGTAGATACCTATAGTTTCGCATTTTAATCTCCCTAAAAAAGTAAAGAATATTGCACTTTTATATCTCCAGTACGAAAAGAAAAGGAGTAGATAGACCACAATGGAAGTTGTGTTTTACCTGCTCCTTGTTTTTTGATAAGATTAGAATTGAAATAACTGAAAAGGGTGACCCTACCAGCAATAGGATCACCCGATACTTTGAAACATAGAAACTACCAAGGTAGTCTCTACCACCATTTTTATGATAATTGATTATTCAACAACTTACAATACCTATTTCGATACAATTTCAAATTTTAATATAACTATTCAATATGCATGTCCCTGTTGCCGTGCTAAGCACTCTATGACACGTCACGGATATTACCATAGATACCTTATTGTTATGGGAAACGCCGGCTTAGAAGAAGCCGAGCTGGATATTCTCAGGCTGAGATGCAGCTCCTGTGGACATACCCATGCCATTCTACCTGGTGATATTATCCCCTTTTCGCTTTATACATTTCCTGCAATCCTTTGGATTGTTTCGGAACATATAGTGAATAAAAAGAGTATCTTGAGCATTGCGGAGGATAGCCACACTTCCTATCAAGTTATCTACAGGATGCTTAAACTGTTATTAATATTCTTTGACCGAATTGTTCTGCTCTTGAGAGCAAAGTCCCTATGGCAGTTGTCTTGCTCTCCATCTTTAATTCAGCTTATCAAGATAATTGTGGCTCTTTCTTATGATGCTTTTTTATCCTCGTACTTTTTTTATTACCAGAAGCCTTTTATGCTTAATCGTCGGAGCACCGGCTCCTATATCCTTACCTTCGGTAGCCGTAACTCCTGATAATCCTGTGACCACATAGCCTGTGCATGGATATCTCCTGATTACCATGATTACAATAAAAATATCATGAAAAACAGGAGGAATACTAAATGTTAAAGGAAGAAACAAAGAAAGAAATTGCACTATTCCGTTTTTCGCTGATTGCACCCATAGTATCGGAAACTTACAGAGAAGCCAGCAAGATGGAGTATTTTCGCAATGTCGCAAATAAGGAGCATATGCTCCCAACAGGACAGCTGGTGAAGTTTTCACCTCTTACCATCAAGAAGTGGTACCAGAAATATACATCTAAAGGACTGGAGGCTCTCATCCCACAGTCGAGAATTGATCTTGGGCGGTCCCGGGCATTAAAGCCCGACGTATGTAAGCAGATACAGGCTTACAAGGAAAAATTCCCATACATAACTGGGAAAAAGGTCTATGAAAAGCTTATTGAAAATGGATATATGAAAGAGACCGATGCATCAGTAGACACAATATATAGATATCTCAGAGCAGCTGATCTGTCAAAAGGCAGGATGCCTCCGCAGGAGTGTCTTTCCTTCGAATTTGAGCATGCTAACGACTGCTGGCAGGCCGATACCACTGTGGGTCCTGTAATCTATACCGGGGGTAAAAAGAGGCAAACTTACCTTATTGCATTTATCGATGATGCCAGCAGGATTATAGTCCATGGAGAATTCTTTTTCGAGGATAATGCAGTTAACATGCAGACAGCATTTCAGAAAGCTATTCTTAAATATGGAGTTCCAAAAAGATTATACGTTGATAATGGCTGTTCCTATCAGAACAATCAGCTTAGCTGGATATGTGCAGAGCTCGGCATACTGAAAATTCATTCAAAACCCTATCATCCAAAAGGAAAAGCGAAAATAGAGCGAAGTCACAGGACAGAGAAAGATCGCTGGATGAATGCTACTGACTGGAATGATTTTCACTCCTTGGAGGATGTTAATAAAAGCTATAACGAATTTTTTATTAAAGATTACAATAACCGAGTTCATTCCTCAATAGGAATGTCTCCGAAAGATAGATATCTTAAGGATTTTGATACATTAAGATTTGTAGAAAAATCTTCTCTGGAGGAAAGCTTCCTTCACAGGATTAAACGAAAGGTTACAGCCACAGCGACAGTATCTCTTTTTAATATTGTTTACGAAGTTCCCCAGCAATATATAGGTCACAGTATCTCACTCAGGTATGACCCGAATGATTTATCAGAAATATATATTTATGATGAAGCTAAAAATAAGCGGCTGCACTGCGTGAAGCCGGTTCGAAAGCTTGATAATGCAAGAAGAAAGCGACGTGCTAACATTAACTACAGCTGTATGGATGGAGGTAATGGACATGTATAAAGCTTACTGGGGCATGGAGTTTAACCCTTTCGATAAAGATATTAAGGAAAGTCAGTATTATAAAGGTGAGGATTACAGGGAGGCCATGAAACGTCTGGAATATCTGAAAAACATACGTGGAATAGGGCTCTTCACCGGCCTTCCCGGTACCGGGAAGACGTATACGATGAAGTCCTTTGTCAATTCGTTAAATCCAAGCCTATTTAAGGTGATATATATACCCATGACTACAATAACAACCAATGAGTTTTACAAAGACCTAGCGTCAGGGCTTGGCTTGGAACCCTCCCACAGGAAGATTGATAATTACAGACAAATACAGGAACGAATCCGTGCACTCTATAAGGATCAGAAAATTACACTTCTAATACTTATCGATGAGGCACAGTACCTGAGCCGATCTATTCTTACTGACTTAAAACTTCTAATGAATTTTGATATGGATAGTAAAAACTATGCCATGCTTATCCTAGCAGGACAACCTACCTTGAACAATATTCTTTCTATGCAGATACATGAGGCATTAAAGCAGAGAATTGTTATTAACTATACATACCAGGGATTGACTCTTAACGAGGTGAAAGAGTATGTAGAAAGCCGCATGAAGCTTTGTGGGGTAGCCCATACAATTTTTGAAGAAAACGCTCTTGAAGCTGCCTCAGGCAGCTGTAACGGAAGTATCCGTAAGCTTAATAGCCTTATTCACAAAGCCTTAATTATAGGATGCGAGCAAAAGTCTAGGATGATAACAACCGACATACTTATGGATGCTGCAAATGAAATAGAATTGCTGTAGGAGGGTAAAATGGAGTTTCAATGCAAAAATAATCAGGCGTCGCTAAAAGCGGACCGGAATTGGATAGGCAGAGTTAATATTGTAAATAGAAAACAAGATAGTCTGGAAATTGATATAACCGGAAAAGGAAGTCACATATACGCTGTTGTAGGCCGTTACTGCTACGGTAACTATATCTGTATTCCTTCCCTAAACATAGGAAGTGATCTGGCTGATTTTAGAGATACCTTCTGGAACAGCGAGAGACTTGAAAAACATTTAGGCATCTCTGATGCTATCACAATATCTTATGCATTAAAATCAATATCAGAGTTTCTATAATCGAAAAAAGCTGTGGCGTTAGCTGCAGCTTTTAGATTAAAATAAAGCATATTTTGAAGACTAGAATATACAAAAATTAGAGTCAATAAAATGCAAATGTAGATTATAATTCGCAAGCAACAAGAGATTTAAGGAGAAAATAATTTGCGAAAAGTTGGAGACACTAGTTCGCAAATCTATA
>JAEXSY010000306.1 GCA_023440105.1 Bacillota bacterium | reverse complement strand
TTTATTTCCTTTTTTAAAGCATCAATATCCAGAAAGAGTTTCTTAAAAGGACTGTCTTTAGAAAGATCCTTTTTATACTTTTTATAGTATCTTTTTCCGATTTCTTTATATATATCGTTTATTTTATTTTTTTTTGAAGAGATTATTAGATTTATTCTCGAAGAATCTATAAAAATTGAAGATTTTTTTAGGGTTTTCCTGCCTGTATCCTTTAATGCTCTTCCTATATCATTTATAGAAGTTTTTATAGCCATTTTGTACCCCGTGAACTTTTTAATATTATATGCAGATATAGCAAACTCAGTTCATCATGGACAAACCCTTGTGGATGAGCAAAAAAAATCTACCCCGTAAGAGCAGAACTCTACGGGGTAGATTAAAGTATATTAGATATCTAAAAGATTTTTCTTATAGGAGTCATAGATTTTTCTAAGAACATCCATTTTATAATCCAGCTCTATTTGAAGCTCAGACACCTTTTCGTAATCTTCAGCAGCTGTTGCTTCTCTTATTTTGGTAAATAAGCTCTTGCTAGTATAGGTATCCTTCATTAGATAGTGCCTTAGTTCGTTAATAGCCATCCAGTTGGATATATCTAAATCTAAAGACTTTTCAAGGGTGTGAACAGATTTGTATGAGCGAACCTCTCCCATATAGCTATTCATAATTTTGTGCTCTATTTCTGTTACCCAGCGAGACTGAACAGTTATAGCATAGGATTCTATAGCACGATCTGTGAAGGCTGAGCTTCTCTTAAGAACCTCAAGCTTTTTAGGATACTTTTTGAAAGAGGAAAGATTCTCATAAACTGTAGATGGAGCTTTACCAAAAAATTTATTTCTTTCTTCCTCGGTGAAATCTTCAAATACATCCTCTTCAGATCTATAGGCTCTCTCTGTATCCAGATAATCAGCTGCTTCGCCAGGCTTCTTAGATAATTCCTTTAATAATGCATCCTCATCCTTGCCGTTTTCTATAGCGTAAATTACACCGTCAAGCATGGCCAGATAACCAGCGGATAAAGCTAGATAGGTATTAGTATGAGGGTTAGGAGCTCTCAGCTCAAATCTTGTGGCTAAGGGGTTGTGCTCATCTCTGATAAGCCCTGCCAGAACAGTTCTGTTTCTTGAGGGAACAGCTGTACTGTGTCCTAAGGAGGTAACAATGCATACTGGAGCTTCATAGCCTGGCTTTAGTCGTCTTAAGGAGTCATTGGTTGCAGAAACAAAAGGATTAACTATTTCATAGTTTTTAAGAAGCCCCATTATAGAACCATAGCCTATAACACTGAGGAAATGATCCTTAATTGCAGTAAAGAGGTTAATAAGCTTACCATTTTTTAGCTTTAATGCCATGCCCATGTGAGTATGCTCCCCATTGCCGGCAACCCCGTCTATAGGCTTCGCCATAAAGCTTACCTCCAGACCATGTCTTCGGAAGGTCTCTTTTACTATAGTCCTTATAAATAGTTCATTATCAGCGGCCTGAATAGCTTCATCAAATTTCCAGTCTATTTCTAGCTGTTCCATGATATGATTGAAGCGCCCTGTTTCATCGAGCTTACCTTGAACCCCACCAACCTCTTTGTGACCCATTTCAGGATTAAAGCCGTAGCTCTCAAGCATAAGCATGCATTCCTCTAAGGCTGTGCGGACATCGCCTTTGGTTCGTGCCCAATACTGCTCCTTCAGTACCTGTGAGGTGGAAAGCTCTTCAGTTTCAGAAAGATCATTAGGGGTTTTTACCCAGAATTCCAGCTCTGTAGCAGCAGTAGCCTTAAGATCTTCAATGTCATCTAGGGTAATGTTGTAACTTTTAAGAACCTGTGGGTGCTTTTTGAGAAGCTCAAGTAAATTGCTCTTAAAGGTTTCAATGGAAGCCTTAAGGATGTATCTTGAATCCACGGATTTATTTTCATGCTTTAAAAAACATGGGATTCTAAGGGTTCCAACAGGCTTGTTAGTTTCATCATCAATAAGGTCGTAGTTGTAATCTACAAACCAATTACAATCTAAGTCTACAACCATATCGGTTTTAGCATTATTTAAGTCAGCAATTCCTGGTAGCCATACAGAAGAGCCATCAGTTTGGGCAGCTATTCCATGAAGAAAGCTGTCCATATCCTCAAGGAAAACTTTTATAGGAATTTTTTCATCAGTGTCATTTCCTGCTAGGTCAACTCCCACAAGAGAAACAAATTTAATCTCGGGATGAGCCTGCAGTAATTCTTTTAAGGTTTCTTCTTCGTGGCTTATCTTTGGCACTGTGTAAATTAAATCTTTGTACATAATTACGGCTTATAATTTTGTGGGAAACTATAGGCCTAGTCACTTCCTTTCTTTATCATATTAAATTTAAGAATTTAATAAAATAAAGCGGTTAAATCATATAAAAATTGTATATTAGCTTCTGTGACAAGTCAATAATCGAATGAAAAAAATGATAATTTAAAAATTATTCGTGTCTACGAGAGTCTTGATTTCTTTTGAAAACAGTTGCAGACTATTTGTTTTTAGCAAAGTTATAATATCAATGTAAAGCAATAGAGAATATGAATAATAATGATGTTAAAAATCTATTTGCACAGCATTTATAGATATTAATTATTATATGGTAATATAATAAGAAAAGAGATAAAATATTAATAGGTAACAGGAACTTTTAGCTAGTATGGAGTGATTCTTATGAAATTTTCAAAAGAAAGTCCAATTGGATTTTTTGATTCAGGAGTTGGGGGGCTTAGTGTATTAAAAAAAGCCTTGGAGCTTATGCCTGAAGAAAATTATATATATTTTGGGGATTCAAAAAATGCACCTTATGGAGGGAGAGCTACTGAGGAGGTTAGAGAGCTTACCTTTAAGGCTGTAGACTTTTTGATTAAAAAAGGAGTTAAAGCAGTTGTAGTGGCCTGCAATACCGCTACCAGTGCTGCAATAAATCAATTGAGGGAGAAATATTCTCATATTCCTATCATAGGCATAGAACCAGCTCTAAAGCCAGCAGTAAAAAACTGTGGCAGTGGGAAGGTCATAATAATGGCTACAAATGTTACTTTAAAAGAAAAGAAATTTAATGCTCTAATGCAGCACCTGGCTGAAGAGGAAGGTTGCTTAAACAGAGTAGTACCCCTGCCCTGCCCTGGTCTTGTAGAATTTGTGGAAAAGGGAAAAGTTGAGGGAGAAGAGCTTAAAGAGTTTTTGAATGGTAAATTAGCTCCTTACCTCCAGGAAAGTATTTCCTCGATAGTTCTAGGATGTACTCACTATCCTTTTGTAAAGGGAACAATATCAGAGCTCGTTGGAGAAGAGGTACCAATAATCGATGGAAGCGAAGGAACCGTTAGAGAGCTCAAAAGAAAGCTTATAGAAAGAGAATTGAGGAATTCAGAGGAGAGCAAAGGAAGAGTTGTTATATATAATTCTTTAGAAAATGAAGATATAATAGCTTTAAGCTATAAGCTTTTAGGTATATATAACAGATAGGAGGAGAGCTCCCCAAAAAAATGCTATGGTTTAGCTTTTAATGAGCTCCATAGCTTAGTTTTATAAGTGAAGTATAAATTTATCTATATATAGGGATAAAGCTTATCCCTATTTTTTGTTTTTGTACAGGTATATAAAGTAATATATAGATATATTTATAAATAACTTTGTTAAAGTATTGACAAAGTTATTTCTCCGTGGTATATTGTAATCAGAAGGAAATAAAAAGTAAAAAAGAAGAATAAAAGGGGGAAGCAATATGTTAAATGTTAAAGTTAGAGACTTTTTAGGTGAAAACTTTGGGATAGAGGATGCTATACTTCTTAGAGAATGGATTAAAAGTAATATAAATGAAAAGATAACCTTAGATTTTGATGATATAGATAAGGTGCCGTCAACATTTTTCTGCTGCTTATTTAGTGATTTGATATATAAAATGGGAAGAGAGTTTATTTTTTCAAATATAAATGTTAAAAATTTATCAAATAGAAATGACTATAATAGAGTAGTTCTTGGGACTTCCTTTGTTAATTAAGTGAAGTATTTCTATTCTGCTACTTCATAGGGATGGCTGTGATAATATTTTATATAAGAGGCTGATAAAAATGAATAATGGAGTAAGGGACAAGGCTCCTTGAAGTCATGGATATATTATAACCATGACTTTATTTTATTTGTATATAAATTATGGTAAAATACTATATAAGTTTTATATAATGTATCTGTATCATTAGAGTACCCTTAGGTAAAAACTAATATATAAAAAATTTGAAGAGAAAATCTTCAAAGAGGAGGTTTTTGATATGAATCCAATAGTTACTATTACCACAGATCAAGGAGAAAAGATTAAAATAGAGCTTTATCCTGAGATTGCAGAGAATACGGTTAAGAATTTTTTAAGTCTTGTAAATAAAGGCTTTTATAATGGCCTTACCTTTCATAGGGTGATCCCTGGTTTTATGATTCAGGGAGGAGATCCTGACGGAACAGGTATGGGAGGCCCTGGCTACGCTATAAAGGGCGAGTTCACAGGAAATGGCTTTAACAATACGCTTAAGCATGATAGAGGAGTACTTTCTATGGCTAGAGCTATGCATCCTAATTCTGCTGGCAGCCAGTTTTTCATAATGGTTGCTCCTGCACCTCATTTAGATGGTCAGTATGCCTCCTTTGGAAAGGTAATTGAGGGAATGGAAGCGGTAGATAGAATAGTTGGAGTGTCTAGAGGAAGAAATGACATGCCTCATGAGCCTCAGGTAATGGTAGAGGTAGTTGCTGATACCTTTGGAGTAGAATATGGTGAGCCTGAAAAGCTTGATAGATAGTATTTTTTAGATATAGAGGGGTGGATATTTTTTGGAAAATAATAAGATGTTGCTGGTTTATGGACTGTCCTCTGAAGAGATGAGCCATCTAAAGGGAACTAATTTGACTATAAAAGAAGTAACCAGTGAGATGACCGCCATGAAAATAGGTCAGATAATTGAAGGTTTAAAATTTGAAATTCATCACAAGTCACTTCCTCAGGAGAAGGTAGTACTATTTAATAACTTTTCAGATGAGGACTTAAATATAGGTATCAAATTCGTGAGAGCTATAATAGGAAGAGAAGGAATAATGGCGGTGGTTACCCCTACCTCTATAGAGTGGACCTTTGATTATCTCCTTGAGCATCTTATGGAAGAGAGAGAATGGTTTAAGCAGAAAGAAGCGGAAGAGAAAGAAAAGCAGCAAGGATAATAATCAGTTTCCTGTAATTTAGGGAGAGGAAGGTAAGTTAACCGTGAGTAGAGTAGGAGAAAAGGTAAAGGCAGCAAGAACCAGTAGAAATATGAGTCAAAAGCAGCTTGCAAAAAAGCTTGGGGTTGCTGAGAGCTATATTCAGGATGTGGAGCTTGGACGAAAGATTATTAATGAGGGAATGATCAGCAGGCTTTCAAAGGTTTTATCTGTAGATTTAAATGATGTGAGCATGGTAGCTACCGATGAAGATTTAAAGGAAGAAAATAAACTTAAAAGGCCAAATCTTCCAGAGAGTAAAAGCCTTAAGAGCGATAAAGCTAAGGGTGATTCTGAGGAAATTTGGAATCAGGCCTTTGGCTCAGTGCTTAAAAATGTACCTGTGTATGATTATTCCTTTGAAGGTCCAAAGGGTAGTAAGAAGCTGCCAGTAGAATCCAATAAAATTGAGGGCTTCAGTGCTGATAAGGTCTTTTATATAGAGATTGAAGAGGATGATATGATTGGCTACAGAATAGCTAAGGGAGACTTAGCTCTCTGTCATGGTGTAAAGGAACTGGAGGGTAGTGCTATTTACCTTTTAGATTACAACAATAAAAGAGCTGTTCGGCAGGTAAAAAAGCTCGATAATAGTAAGGTACTCCTTTTAAGCAATGGTGGAACTGTCAAGACAGAAACTATTGGCATAAAGGAGATTAGACCTGTAGCAAGGCTTCTAAAGCTTGAAATAAAGCTCTAGAAGAACATTTAAGGCCTCAGGGCTACCTAATAGCTAAGGATTAGCTATTAGGTAGCTTTTTTTATTAAGAACAAAAGTACTATCCCTGCATATAATGTATCTAAGGATTTAATAATTGTCGGAGGTTATAGAAATGGAGGGGAATGGTTTATTTAACCTGTTAACAAATGTTCCTCCAAGTCTCTTCAATAAGGTGAAGGATTTGTCCAGCATATCACAGTTTTTTACTAATGAAATTCAGGTAGAAGTTCTCTTTGGGGAAAATGTGGATAATGTGAGACAAGCTGTGGATAACCTAGGTGGTATCTTTGAAAATCTGGGTTATGGCTTTGGTATAATAACCATACCTGTGGATAAGCTTCAGGAGTTATCCACAATCACTGACATACAGTACTTAGAGCTCCCAAAGCTCATAGCTAATTCTTCTATAGATAGTTTAAGAGCATCCTGTGTTCCGCAGGTTTGGCAGGGAGCAAATCTCTCTGGAGCAGGGGTGCTTATTGGTTTTATAGATACGGGAATTGATTACACTATTAACGCCTTTAGAAATGAGGATGGTACCACACGAATTGTATACCTTTATGACCTCATAGAGCAGGTATCCTATAATAGAGAAGAAATAAATAGCGCCCTAAAGAGCTCTGATCCTTATTCCATTGTAAATTTTACTGATTCCACAGGCCATGGTACACAGGTGGCAGGGATAGCCTGTGCCGGAGGAAATATTGATAGAAGCTATTATGGAGCTGCCTATAATAGCCTTATTGCCATGGTAAAAATCACTGCTGTAGAGGGAATTAACTTTTCCTTAAGCACCCAGCTCATGAGAGGAATAAAGCTTTTAGTGGATAGAGCAAGAGAGCTTCGGCTGCCATTAGTAATAAATATCAGCTGGAGTACAAATGACGGTGCTCATAATGGCTCTAGTATTTTAGAGCAATATATAAATACTATAAGCAGCAATGAGAGAGTAACTATAGTTATTGCAGCAGGAAATGAAGGAAATGCTGCTCATCATGTAGGAGGAGAAATATCAGAGGATCAGCTTATAGAGCTTCAGATAGCAGAAGAAGAGAGAGGTCTCGTGCTTCAGCTATATGCACCGGTGCTTTCGGATCTGGTCCTAGAGGTAAGAAATCCCACTGGAGCTACTACTGGGGAAATACCTCTTATAGAAGGCTACAGACAATACTCCATAGATAGGGACATCATTTTAATCTATAATACAGGGCCCAAACCCTTTAATGTAGAGGGTGAGATAGCTATATCAATAGTGCCAGCCATTGGAAATATCATAGCTTCAGGTCAGTGGAATCTGACCCTTAGGAATACTTCTGAGTATTCTGGTAGATATGATATGTGGATGCCCATTTCAGAGAGCCTGAGGGCAGCTACGCGATTTTTAAATCCCGATATATATAATACCTTAGGAATCCCAGCTACTGTTCAAAACGTTATATCTGTTGGGAGCTATAACTATCAAAGCCTTTCTATCTCTCCCTTTTCTGGAAGGGGTATTTATGGCAGAGGGTTTATTAAGCCTGATTTAGTAGCTCCAGGAGAGGATATAGTCACCACCCTTCCTCGAGGCAGCTTTGGTCCAAAAACAGGAACCAGCATGGCAGCACCTCAGGTTTCTGGAATAGCAGCTCTATTAACGGAATGGGGATTAATCCAAGGAAATGATCCTTTCCTATATGGAGATAGGCTTAAATATTATCTTATACGCAGTGCTACCAGAAGAAGATTGGAGGAAGAATATCCGAGTCCCACCTGGGGCTATGGAAGAGTTTGTGCTGAGGCTGCTCTAGAGCTTTTGCTGGAGCTTATACCTTCGGCAGGAAGGCGAGGGTACTTTAGAGTGGAAGAGCAGCCTTCTGTATCACAGCCTTCCCAGGTTGAAGTACCTCCTCAGAGCATAGAGGAGGATATACAGAGGATAATAAGAACTAGAGAAAACTACTTGAATCCCGAATATGGTAACTATGTTGCTCAGTACACTGGAGATATTGTTGGTGAGCTTTACGCCTCTGGACTTGGTACTGCTATTATTATTGATGAAAGATATGCAGTTGTTTCTGTTCCAAGGGGAGATTGGCCAGAGGTAGAAGAAAAAGTTAATTCTATAGTATTTATTGATCATGGGAGGTTTTATGTCCTTAATGCAATAAGCCCTATTGAAGCAGCAGAGATTCCTTTCTTTCAAACTAATCCTTTTTTAAATCTTACAGGAAGAGGAGTTTATCTAGCTATAATAGATACTGGAATAGATTATCTGAATCCAGAATTCCAATTTGAAGATGGCAGTACTAAAATCTTTAGAATCTGGGACCAGACTATTCAAACTGGAACACCTCCCGAAGATTTAATTATAGGAAGTGAGTATACAGAGGAGCAAATCAATGCTGCTCTAGAGCTCTCTAGACAGGGGGGAGATCCTTATTCTATCGTTCCAACGAGAGATACTAATGGGCATGGAACGAATATGGCAGGAATTATGGGAGCTAAGGGGCAGAATCCATTGCTAACTGGTGCAGCTCCTGATGCCAGGTTTATTATAGTAAAGCTGAGACTTTCTAATACCGCAACATTTATTTCATTAGAAAATGACTTTAATACCCCTGTATATACTGATGCTGACATTATTATGGCTTTAAAATATGTTTTTACTCAAGCTAGGAGCGAGAATATACCGGTCAGTGTGCTTCTGCCTTTATCATCAAACCTTAGCCCTCATGACGGTTCCTTGATTATTGAGCAATATATCGACTATATCTCAACCTTTGCAGGCATTGTTATCACAGTTCCTGCGGGAAATGAGGGGTTTTCTGACACCCATACAGAAGGAAGACTTCAGCAAACTGGAGCCTCCGAGGTAATTGAACTTCAGGTGGGGGAAGGAGAGAGGAATATTATTTTTGATATTTGGTTTCAGAGGCCTGATAGAGTAGCTATAAGTATAACATCACCTTCAGGAGAAATAATTGAAAGAATCCCAATACAAGAGAGGGCGTTGCAAAGATCAACCTTTGTATTTGAAAGGACTGAAGCCGTAGTGTTTTATAATACTCCAGATCCTAATACTGGAGATGAAAATATTACAGTTCTCCTAACTAATTTAGTGGCTGGTATATGGAAGTTTACTTTATTTGGTGAGGCAATATATAATGGAAGCTATAATGCATGGCTTCCCAATAGGATTCTTCTTAAAGAAGGAACAAGATTCTTAAGTTCTAGCCAAAATATAACTATAACTTCTCCAGCAACTGCTGCAAGAGCCATCTCTATAGGCTTTTACAATCAAAATACTAATACTGCCGATGCTCGTTCTGGAAGAGGCTTTACAAGAACAGGAGCTATAAAGCCAGACCTAGTAGCGGGAGGAGTAGATGCCGTGGTTATCTCTCCTGGTGGAGGGACCACAACCAGGACAGGGAGCAGTGTTGCTGGAGCAGTTACAGCTGGAGCCATAGCCCTTCTCCTTCAGTGGAAAATACTGATTCAACAGGATAACTCTTTTTATAGCACTATGGTTGCAACCTACCTAATAGCAGGAGCCGTGAGAGAGAGAGGAGAGGCATATCCTAGTAAGCAGCTTGGTTATGGCAAATTAAATCTGTATAATACCTTTGAAGCCTTAAGAAACACCTATAGGTTGGCTTCCCATGAGGATATTACTTTTATGTCAATAAGCCCAGGAGAAGAGGAGTATACTTTAGCCGGACTTTATGTGAGAAAACCCGGTAACCTAATAATTAAATAACACATATACTGTAATGAATCATTATAATGAGGAGTCAGATATGGCAGTAGGCCAATTAAGAGTAGTAGTTTTTCAAAATGATACCTCAGTGCCTCTCCCTAATAGCAGAGTTACTATAACCCCCTTAGGTCAGAATAATCAAGAGGAGACTGAATCTACTTTAGTAATTACCACCAATAGCGAGGGGAAGACGGAGACTGTAGAGCTTGCAGCACCACCTCTAGAGTATTCAGAGGCACCAAACATGCCTGTACCTTATAGCTTTGCCAATATTCTGGTAGAGGCTGAAGGCTTTATACCTACAATTATCAATGGGGTTCAGATATTTCCAACCCTCATAGCTCTACAAAATGTGAATATGGTTTCCAATGAGGTAGCAGCAGCACGAGGAATAGATAGAGTAGAGGTAAATATACCAAAGCATAGATTAGTGGAGGAAAAAGAGAAAAAATATCGCCAGGATATAGTGGTGAATATACAGGCAAATACTCTAGTAGGAATATTCCCACCAAAAATTCCTGAAGCTGAGGTAAAGCCTCTACCTCCAGCCAAAAGTACCGTTGTTCTTGAAAGGGTTGTAGTTCCTGAATTTATTATAGTTCACGCAGGGGTCCCCGACGATAACAGTGCACCTAATTATACCGTAGGCTATAAGGATTATATTAAAAATGTAGCCTGCTGTGAAATTTTTTCTACCTGGCCAGAAAACGCCATCAGAGCTAATCTATACTGTATTATCTCTTTTACATTAAATAGAGTATATACAGAATGGTACAGAAGCAGAGGAAAGAACTTTACCATAACCAATTCCACCGCCTTTGACCAGGCCTTTAGCCCCGGAAGAAATATCTATGACAATATAGATAGAATTGTAGATGAAATATTCTCTACTTATATAAAGAGACAAGGAGCAAATCAGCCTCTTTTTGCACAGTACTGCGATGGACAGCGAGTATCCTGCCCGGGGTGGTTAACACAGTGGGGAAGCAAGAATCTTGCAGATCAAGGAAGAACTCCTTATGAGATACTGACTAATTTTTATGGTTCTAATATCGATCTTGTCAGAGCTCCTGAGGTAGAGGGAGTACCACAATCTTATCCTGGAAGAACTTTAGCTATAGGGGATTCAGGAACTCCAGTTAGGTCAATTCAGACCTATTTAAATAGGATATCACAGAATTATCCTCTAATTCCTAAGGTTGCTGTAGATGGATATTTCGGACCTGAAACGGAGGAGGCTGTGAGGGTATTCCAGCAGGTGTTTAATTTACCTGAAACAGGAAGGGTAGACTATGCTACCTGGTATGAAATTTCTCAGATATATGTAGGAGTAACAAAGATAGCGGAGCTAAGAGAAAGCAGCATTATAGCTGAGCACACAGCCTATACGGCCTCCCTTGGGCAACCACATTATACAAGAAGAGTTTTTTGTCCACCAATCACCTATGAGAAGGGCAACATCCCAAAAATTAATTACATTGATGACGGTTATTAATATAGGTTCAAAAACCAAAGGGATAATTTAAAAAAATGAGTCAGAAGAAAGAGGAGAGTCCGCAAAGGACTCTTCTTATTTATAAAAATAGTATTAAGAGTTTTATTTCTATAACGATAATAATTGTTAGGCAACAATCGGATTAGTTATCATAGAAACTCAATTATATTAAGATTGGCGGAGATGTTAATGAAGGGAACTATTGTGGCAACATGGATGAAGAGTTGTCGCAAGCTTTATGGCGATAAAGCTGTGGAAGTGGCGATGGTGGAGGCGGGGTGGAAGAAGAACAGAGTATTCAATCCTATAGAAACCGTAGATGATAAAGAAATAGCAGTGGTTATAGAAAGGCTGGCAAAGGGTGCAGGAATATCAATAAGTAAGCTGTGGAGGACATTGGGCATAGAAAATGCAAAGGCCTTCCATGAGGACTATCCGGCTTTTTTTCAGACAGAGAACTTTTATTCCTTTTTAAGAAATATTTATAACATACATATTGTAATGACTAAAAGGTTAGATGGAGCTCTGCCTCCACTTCTAACTATTGAGCCTATTAACTCACGGGAAGGAATTATAACCTATGGCTCAAAAAGAGAGATGTATGATTATTTTTATGGCATTTTGGAGGGGTGTGCAGCTATTTTTAAGGAAAGGATTGACCTTAAGGAGATAAGCCGAGAGAAGGGGCTTTTAAAGGCTAAGATAACCTTTGAAAAGAATATTTATTATAAGAGAAGCTATAAGCTTTCTAAGGTTCTGTCTTTGGGTATATTAAACAAACCTCAGCTGAAAATAGGATTCATAACTTTAGTGGCTTCAGCCATAGGAGGATCTATATTCTTGGGACTGAAGGGAGCTATTGTTGCAGGTGGTTTAGGAGGAGCTATTTCAACCCTCGGTGCAGGGATAGTCTTAAAGCCTCTTAAGGCTCTAGAGCAAGAGCTAACAGTAATTAATGAAAAAAAGTACTACTTAGAAGGTAGCCTTGAAACGGGAGATAGTATAGAGGATCTTTATAAGCTTATAGATAACTATAAAAAGCTTATGAAGGAGGATTTTATAGGCTTTAAGGGGATTACTGATGAAATGACGGTATTTCTTGAAAAGCTGGAGGGAATAACAGAGGAGATGAGCCATACCACAGAGCAGATTGAAGGGGTGGTAGAGCAGGTATCCTCGGGAGCAGTTTCTCAGGCAGAAAGCACCGGTGATATAGCTCATGAGGTTAATAGGAATGTTTCAAGCCTTATAGAGCTCAGTGAGGTGCAGTATGACAATAAAGAAAGCCTTGAGAAGACTGTGGACAAGATAAAGGAAAGCTATAACCGCCTTCATAGTTCTTCAGAAAATGTGAAGGGTGTACTACAGAATTTTATGAAGGTTAAAAATAGCAGTGAGGCTCTAGAGGGAAAGGCCACCGAAATTCTAGAGGTGGTGACTACAGTATCCAGGATTGCAGAACAAACTAATCTTTTAGCCCTAAATGCCTCCATAGAAGCTGCAAGAGCAGGAGAGCTGGGGAGAGGCTTTTCTGTGGTAGCTGACTCAGTGCGAGGACTTGCTGAGCAATCAAAGGAAGCAGTGAGTAATATAAGCTTAAAGCTTAAAGGGGTAGTTATAGACATTAAAGGAGTGGCTTCTTTAGTAGATAATCAATATAAGGAGCTAGAAAGAGAGGCTACAGGCTTAGAATCGGTGAGAGAAAATAACTTAGAGGCTGCTGAAGCTGTTGAGGATATAGCTTCCAGCACAGGAATGACAATAGAAAGGCTTAAAGAACAGGCTCAGAGCTTTAGAGGACTCTCAGAAGCTATAGAACAGCTGGCTTCTATAGCAGAGGAAAATTCCGCATCATCAGAGGAAGTGAGTGCTAGTGTTTCAGAGTATACGGAAAAGCTTCGAGAGCTGTTTGAGTATATGGGAAAGTTCAGCCATGTCACTGAAGTGTTGAAGAAGGAATTGGAAAACTATAAAGTTTAGTGAAAATATAAGGCTTACTGAGAGGTATATATATTCTCTAAGTAAGCCTTTTGTTTCGTGGGCAGCAGAATAATCAAAGGAAAGCTTATATATTATTTGCTATATAGCTCCCTGTTTCCTCCGTTCCCATAAGGATATATCCAGTCGTCATGATATCGGCAGTTCTGTAGCCATTTTTAAGGAAGTTCTTTACAGAAGCTTCTATAGCGTCTCCTTCTTCTTTTAGGTTGAAGGAGTATTTAAGTATCATTGCTGCAGATAAAATAGTGGCTAAGGGATTGGCTATATTTTGCCCTGCGATGTCTGGAGCTGAGCCGTGGATGGGCTCGTATAGTCCAAAGCTATCTGAACCTAGGCTAGCTGAAGGAAGCATTCCAATTGACCCTGCTATCATACTGGCTTCATCAGATAGAATATCTCCAAAGATGTTGTTAGTTACTATAACGTCAAAGGATTTAGGGTTTTTAATAAGCTGCATGGAGGCGTTATCTACATAAAGATGCTCTAAGGTAACCTCTGGATAGTTCTTAGAAATCTCTATAATGGTTTTTCTCCATAGCTTAGAGCTTTCTAAGACATTTGCCTTGTCTATACTAGTGACCTTTTTATTTCTCTTCATTGCTAGCTCAAAGGCAGTGATGGCTATTCTCTTTATCTCCTCAGTAGAATATTCCTCTACATCATAAGCAGTCTCACCTAAAGGACCTTCCCCATGACCCTTTTTTCCAAAATATATTCCTCCCGTGAGCTCTCTTACTACCATGATATCAAAGCCACCCTCTATGAGCTCGGGTTTAAGAGGACAGGCAGAAGAAAGCTCTGGAAATAATATAGCAGGCCTTAAATTTGCATATAAGCCAAGCTCCTTTCTAAGGGGTAAGAG